>CAYWRQ010000027.1:0-24324 GCA_964460915.1 uncultured Oscillospiraceae bacterium | reverse complement strand
GGGCACCGGCGGCAAGAGAGCCGTGTACGGCACCGGCAGCACCGGCCTCGGACTGCATCTCAACAACCTTAACCTGGTTGCCGAAAATGTTTTCACGGCCTTCGGCAGACCACTGGTCGACATAGTCTGCCATAGGGCTGGAAGGAGTAATAGGGTAGATAGCAGCAACGTCGGTAAACGCATACGCTACGTGTGCGGCCGCGGTATTGCCATCCATTGACTGTTTTGCTCTGGGCATTGGAATATCCTCCTTGATCGTTCGTTATGGACTTTTCGGGAAAACCTGCACAGCATTGCCATAAAACCAGGCCTTTCCGAATCCAAACTGAAGGAAAACAGTATACCTTCAATTTATCACTATAATTTTATCACTTATTCTGTAAAATGTAAAGGGCGCATTTCATAAAATTGTTGGATATTTTTTGCATATATACCTTGAAGGGGCACTTTTGGTTGCAACGAATCCGGTTTTGCGCTATAATGTTTTTATTAGAATGAAGTGTGAAGAGCGCTTTTGAGAGTGAAGAGTGGAGAGTGTAGTTTTCCCTTGACTGCTGCCGCAGTCACTTTTCTGCGAAAAGATCAGGAAAACGAGTGGAGTGAAGGTGCGGCGCGGATCGCGCCGCGATTGAAATAGTCTTGTCCCCGAATGAGAATCAGCAGAATTTGTACGTTTTTCTCTTGCTCGCAGTTTTTAAGTTATGCGTTTATTTATGTGAGACGATAAATGCGCTATGAAATGATTGGTCCATAATTTTCGTTACTTCGTTTCTAAAGAAAGCCATTATAAAATACGCAATAGCCCTCTGCTGCCATTCCAAGTGTTTGCGAAGGATAACGTATGAGGAAAAAGTCAAAATATCGAAACTATGATCAATCCATCGTGTGTAGGGCCTCCTATGTTTAGCAAAACACCCGAGTCCTAAAACTGGGCACTCATGGAGCGGAGTACTAAGTATGTCTATAGATATCTTTCCTGCGTGAACGAAGTCATTAAATTCATGCGCCGATCCGGCGCATACCTTCACTCCACTCTCCACTCTCCACACTTCGCTCTTGATCTAATGTTTTACGAATTAAAGGAGGAACCGTCATGTCCATCGATCTCGGCATTGACCTCGGTACTACAAAAATTATCATCTACCGCGCCGGAAAGGGCGTGGTACTGGAGGAACCCAGCGTCGTCGCCTGCAATACCCGAACCAGCGAGGTGGTCGCCGTCGGACATGAGGCCCTCCGGATGCTCGGCCGCGCGCCTGCCTATATCCAGATCGAATGCCCCGTGCGGGAAGGGGTGATCTCCAACCATGAGTTCACCGAGTTTTTGATCAAAGAATTTGTCCGCAAGGTTTCCGGCAGCTTCCTCGTCCGGCCGCGGATTGCAATCTGCATCCCGTCCGCAATCACGCGGGTGGAAGCCAGGGCCGTTGTCGAAGCGGCGGTCAGCGCCGGGGCCAGAAAGGTTTACCTCATTGACGAGCCGATTGCCGCCGCCATCGGCGCCGGGATCGATGTGACCAAGCCGGTCGGGCGGATGATGGTCGACCTCGGCGGCGGAACGACGGATATCGCCGTCATTTCAATGGGCGGCATTATCGTCTCGACCTCGCTGAAAATCGCCGGAAACGTATTTGACGAAACCATTGTCCGGTATATCGAAAACACCTACAAGCTTGCGATCGGTACGTCTGTCGGCGAACAGCTGAAAAAAGAGATCGGCTGCGTCTTTAACCCCGAGCCTGACCTCAAAGCGACCATCCGCGGACGCAACCTCATCACCGGCATCCCCGAGGAAATTACCGTCACCCAAACAGAGCTTTGCGACGTCCTCCGTCCCCAGGCCGACGAAATCGTAACCGGCGTCAAACAGGTATTGGGCCGGACCCCTCCCGAACTGTCCGGCGATATCCTGACGGAAGGTATCCTGATGACCGGCGGCACCGCCCAGCTGCGCGGCCTTGACGGTCTAATCGAAGACGCCACCGGCATCCACACCTCCGTTGCCCGCGACCCGGTTTCCTGCGTCGGCATCGGCACCGGCAAGTGCTTCTCGCTGATCGGAGAGCTGAAGGAAGGCTTTGAACTGGCTTCCGGCGGAGGAAGAAGCTGAAATTCGATAATGAATAATGAATGATGAAGAATGAAGGTATGGCCAGCAAAGCTGGCATTGAAAACGCTGCGCGGATAATCTTTGACGCAGCTGCAACAACTTCGGTCGGGGATAATCGGTCGAAGCAAGCGATCAGAAAAAGAACAGCTGCCGGAATAGTAGGAAGCTTAAAAAGGAGTAAGCGTACAAATGAACGAGGTTATCAACAGCCTGTACAACCGGAAATCCGTCCGGGCATATGAGGACAGGCCCATCCCGGAGGAGATGAAGCAGGCCATCCTGCGGGCCGCGACAGAAGCCCCGACTGCGGGACGCCAGCAGCTGTACACCATCCTGGACATCACCGACCAGGCCCTCAAGGATGCCCTTGCGCTCACCTGCGGCCATCAGCCCTTTATCGCAAAGGCACCGCTGGTGCTCTTTTTCTGCGCTGACTGCAAAAAATGGTACGACGCCTACTGCGAAGCGGGTTGCCGGCCCCGGCAACCGGGCGTCGGCAATCTGATGCTCGCCGTCACCGATACCGCTATTGCTGCCCAGAACGCCGTCGTTGCCGCTGAAAGCTTTGAGATCGGTTCCTGCTACATCGGCGATGTTATGGAAAACTGCGAGGAGCAGCGCAGGCTTTGCAGCTGCCGGACTATGTATTTCCCGCCGCCATGGTCGTTTTCGGCTGGCCTACCCGGCAGCAGAAGGAGCGGAAAAAGCCCCGGCGCTGCGATATCGCCCACATTATCCACGAAAACGCCTACCGCTCTATGGACGGGGCGGAGCAGCCCGCCTGTTTTCTGACCAGCGCCTTCAACGACGGGTTTACCGAGGACTTCCGGGAGCAGTTTTACCGGTACTGGAACGGCGGCGGGAAACTCCTTTATATTGCTTCCTCATTTACGGATTATGAAGCCAATGAACGGTACTGTGATGAAATGCTGGACAAATTCGGGGAGATCGGCGCAGAGCTGGAGCCGGAGATTTTGGACTACCGGGTCAGCCCGGAAGAAGCGGCTGTGCTCATCGCATCGGCGGACGTCATTTTCCTGGCAGGCGGGGATACCCTGCAGCAGATGGAATACTTCCGGGAATACGGGCTGCGGGAAGCCTTTGCCGATACTCGTTCAGATGCGGTCGTCATCGGCATGAGCGCCGGTTCATGCAATATGGCCGATCGGGTCGTTCTGGCCCGGGACCTCACCGACAACATTCCGGCGCTTTCGGTTTATGAGGGCTTGGGACTGGTTTCGGTGAACATCGAGCCTCATCTTGACCTCAGCCGCCAGGAACACCTGGAGGATATTGCGGAGGCAGCGGCGGTTTCGCCGGTTTACGGCCTTTTCGACAATTCCTTCATCCTGATACAGGGGGACAAAACGAAAATATACGGCGGCTACCGGCTCTTTCCGGAAAAAGAAGCGTAAAAAAATTTCAGAAATTTCCATTTTGCCTATTGACAAAGTAGGAATTAAGAGGTATACTCTTATCATACTCTTTTGATAGGGATTGATGGATATGACCTTAATCTTTACAGACCTTCTCCGGCAAAACTATCGGTTTGGAAGAATGTGACGCTGGATTTTTCCCCGGCATCCACCCTTCACAATGAAAACCAATAAGAAAAAGGAGAAATACCCATGTCTGAAAACAAGAAACTGCATTTTGAAACCCTTCAGCTCCACGTTGGACAGGAGCAGGCCGACCCCGCCACCGATTCCCGCGCGGTGCCGATTTACCAGACCACTTCTTATGTATTCCGCAACTCTGCCCATGCGGCCGCACGCTTCGGGCTGGCTGACGCCGGCAACATCTACGGCAGACTGACCAACTCGACCCAGGACGTCTTTGAAAAACGGATTGCCGCCCTGGAAGGCGGTGTAGCGGCTCTGGCGACCGCTACCGGCGCCGCGGCCATCACCTACACGATTGAAGCACTGGCCCAGGCCGGTGACCACATCGTCGCGCAGAAGACCATCTATGGCGGCAGCTACAACCTCCTCGCGCACACCCTTCCCCAGTTTGGCATTACCACGACGTTCGTCAATGCCCACGACCTGGCCGAAGTCGAAGCGGCGATTCAGCCCAATACCAAGGCGGTTTACCTGGAAACCCTCGGCAACCCCAACAGCGATATCCCGGATATTGACGCAATCGCCGAAATCGCCCATAAGCATGGCCTGCCGCTGGTCATTGACAACACCTTCGGCACTCCCTACCTGATCCGTCCCATTGAACACGGTGCGGATATTGTTGTCCACTCTGCTACCAAGTTCATCGGCGGCCATGGCACAACCCTCGGCGGCGTAATTGTTGATTCCGGCAAATTTGACTGGAAAGCAAGCGGCAAATATGCTCCCATTGCCGAAGCAAACCCCAGTTACCACGGCGTATCCTTTGTAGACGCCGCAGGCCCCGCCGCTTTTGTTACCTACACCCGTGCGATCCTGCTGCGCGATACCGGCGCGACGATTTCGCCCTTTAACGCATTCCTGCTGCTCCAGGGCACCGAAACCCTTTCCCTGCGGCTCGACCGCCATGCGGAGAACACAAAGAAGGTTGTCGAGTATCTCGCAAACCATCCGCAGGTTGAACACGTCAACCATCCCTCCCTGCCCGATCATCCCGATCACGCTCTGTACCAGAAATACTTCCCGAACGGCGGCGCGTCGATCTTCACCTTTGAGATCAAGGGCGGGCAGAAGGCAGCTTATCAGTTTATCGACAGCCTGCAGATCTTCTCGCTGCTGGCAAACGTTGCCGATGTCAAGAGTCTGGTGATCCATCCCGCGACCACGACCCACTCCCAGCTGACCGAAGAGGAACTGCTGGACCAGGGCATCAAGCCGGGCACTATCCGCCTTTCGATCGGCACCGAGCATATCGACGATATTATCGCCGACCTCGACCAGGCGTTCGCCGCCGTGGCCGCAGATCAGGCATAAGATCATTCACAAAAGGAATATCAGGACGGCGCTGCACCCGGAAAACGGGCGCGGCGTTTGTCTGTTTGAGAAAGGTTTGATAATCATGATTTATACCCGCGCTGACCAACTGATTGGCAAGACCCCGCTCCTGAAACCGGAGCGCTACCTGGCGGTTAAAAACAGCAAAGCAAACATCCTTGTAAAGCTCGAATTCTTAAACCCGGCAGGTTCTGTCAAAGACCGCGCCGCCCTCTACATGATCCAGGACGCGGAGGACCGCGGGCTGCTGAAAAAAGGGAGCGTCATCATCGAACCGACTTCCGGCAACACCGGCATCGGCATCGCATCAGTGGCGGCCATGCGGGGATACCAGACGATTCTGACCATGCCGGACTCGATGAGTGCCGAGCGGCGGGCTATGCTGGCGGCTTACGGCGCAGAACTGGTCCTAACTCCCGGTAAGGAAGGGATGGCGGGCGCTGTCCAAAAAGCGGAGGAGTTGCACGCCGAAATCCCCGGCAGCATCATCGCCGGCCAGTTTGAGAACCCCGCCAACGCCCGCGCCCATTACGAGACTACCGGCCCGGAAATCTGGGCGGACACCGAAGGCAAGGTCGATATTTTCATCGCCGGGATCGGCACCGGCGGCACAATCACCGGCACCGGGCAGTACCTGAAGGAGCAAAACCCGAATGTACAGATTATCGGCGTCGAACCGGCGGATTCACCCCTGCTGACCACCGGCAAGGCAGGCCCCCACGGCATCCAAGGCATCGGCGCGAACTTTGTCCCCTCCCTGCTGGACCAAAGCGTCCTCGATAAGGTGCTGACCATCGAGACAGCCGACGCCCGCGCCGCAGCCCATGACGTCTCCCGCACGGAAGGCATCCTAGTTGGTATTTCCTCCGGCGCGGCGCTCCATGCGGCCGTTACCCTGGCTGCCCTCCCGGAAAACGCGGGCAAGACGACTGTCGCCCTGCTCCCCGACGGCGGCGACCGGTACCTGTCCACCGGCGTGTACGACTAAATCTGATGCAAAAGCCTCTCAAGCCTGAGGGGCTTTTGATAAAATGAACGATGAACGGGAAGCCTTTTTGGGAACTGATACTTTCGGTTCCCAAACCCCCTGAAGTTTGTGCCATGAACTTTTGTCCCGCTTTCCATAAGTTGGATTCAAAATGAAACTGAAATTGCCCAGCGGTGCTTATCCGCATAAAAGTTAGATTACGGAAACAAATTGCCTTTTTTCCCTTGACAGCAGGCGGCGCACAGGATATAATAGAAGGAAACTGCGATAAAAAAGCCAAGCGGTCATAGCACACTTATCCGCGCGGCCGCATTACCTGTAGTATCTGCGCCTGACTCCCTACTGCAAGCAAAGAAGGTTTGTTATGACAAAATTACTCCTCCGCCTATTCATCAAAGACGACGGTGATACCTCCTCCCCCGCCGTCCGCGCAAAATACGGCACCCTGTCCGGGGCTGTCGGGATCGTCTTCAATCTGCTGCTGTTTTTGGGGAAAATCTCGGCCGGGCTGATCTCCGGCTCGATTGCCATCACCGCCGATGCCCTCAACAATCTTTCCGACGCAGGTTCGTCCATTGTGACGCTGGTGGGCTTTCGGATGGCCGGGCGCAAAGCCGACCCGGAGCACCCCTTTGGGCACGGGCGGATCGAATACATCTCCGGGCTGATTGTCGCCTTTGTGATCCTGCTGATGGGATATGAGCTGTTCTCCAGCTCGATCGGCAAAATCCGCGCGCCGGAAGAGGTCACTTTCAGCGCCCTCCCGGCTGTCATCCTGTGCGTTTCCATCCTTGTCAAAATCTGGATGTCCGTTTTTAACAAGGCCCTGGCCAAAAAAATCGGTTCCGCTGCCATGGAGGCGACCGCCGCCGATTCCCGCAGCGACGCGATCGCAACGGCCGGCGTCCTTGTCGGTTCCTTTGTCGGCGGTTATTTCGGCATCCCAATCGACGGATGGCTTGGCCTGCTCGTATCGGTACTGATCCTCAAAACCGGCCTGGACGCCGCCAAAGATACAATCTCTCCGCTCCTCGGCCAGCCGCCGGAGACGGAATTTGTCCGGCAGATCGAAAGCATCACGATGGCCCACGACCAAATTATCGGGATTCACGACCTGATTGTCCACAACTACGGTCCCGGCCGGGTCATAGTTTCCCTCCACGCGGAGGTGCCGGGGGACGGCGACCTGTTCCATCTCCATGACCTGATCGACAACATCGAACGGGAGCTGGGGGAAAAGCTCTCCTGCTCGGTCACCATCCATATGGACCCCATCGACACCCACAACCCCCTCCTCGGCCAGCTGAAACAGCAGGCGAAAACCGCAGCGCAGAAACTCGACTCCCGCTGTTCGGTCCACGACGTGCGGGTCGTTGCAGGCCCCAGCCACGTCAACCTGATCTTCGACGTCGTCGTGCCGCATGACCTCAAAATGGATGACAAGGAGATCAAGCAGCAAATCTGCGCCGCCATCCCCCGTCTTCAGGAACAGCCGCCTATGTACGCTGTCATCGATATCGACCGAGATTATACCGGAAGAAGCTAACTCATCTGTCCTGCCGGCCTTTCCGGCGGAATTTTCTTTTGCACAGAAAACTTTGCAAAAGAAGAACTGTTTTATTTTGAATAAGGAGAGAAGACCTTATGTCTCAATCATTTATCAAAGGGAAAGATTTGTGCCGGGGATTTTTCTGGACTGTGCAAAACCGATTTTGGACAAAAAATTCCCGGGGCTTGCCTATTCGGCGGGACTGATCGGATATGGTTCCGATGTGTTGGGATACGATGACGCCGTCTCCACCGATCATATGTGGGGGCCGCGGTTTTACCTATTCCTGCGCCAGGAGGATATGGAAAAGCGGGATGCGGTGATGAAGGCCTTTTCGGAGAATCTTCCGTACACCTATAAGGGCTATAGCGTGAACTTTTCCCCGCCGGACCCGAATGACAACGGTGTCCGCCATCCGGAGTATGTCGAAACCGGAAACGTCCACCCGCTTATCTTCATCGATACCTTCTCTGATTTTCTGACAGAGCGGCTGGGGACGGCGGATCTCGACCGGATCCAGCCGTTGGATTGGCTTGCCTTTTCGGAGCATCGGCTGCTCTCGCTCGTCTCCGGCCAGTTTTGGATAGACCGGCTGCAATTAGAAGACAGGCTGACTGCGGTCCGTTTTTACCCGCCGGAGGTCAAGCGCTACCTGATCGCTTCCCACTGGGATATGATCGCGTCGGAACAGGCGTTTATGAAGCGCTGCGGCAGCTGCGGGGACGAAATCGGCTCGATGCTGGTGGCGGCGCGGATTGCGGAACATCTGATGCGGCTGTGCTTTTTGTACAAGGACACATATGCCCCGTACAGCAAATGGTTTGGAACCGCCTTTCTCCATCTTCCGATAGACGGCAGCATCCAATCGGCCCTGCACGGTTCTCTCTACGGCGCCAGCCTGACGGCACGCGAGGACAGCCTTGTCACGGCCCAGGCCCTTGTCGCTGCACTGCATAACCAAAGCGGCATCACGCCGCCTGTCCCCTTTACCATCCAGCCCTATTTTAACCGGGACATCAAGGTGATCTATGCCGACAGGTTCTCGGCGGCCGTTTCGGAAACGCTGAAAGAGACGGCGTTTGAAAACCTGCCCCTCATCGGCAGCTTCAGCGCCGTGAGCAGCTGGTCGGAACTTTCCGATGATCCGGAAAGCTGGAACAAAATTAGGAATTTTTACCGGAGCAATCTGTGGCCCTTTCCTCCGCATCCGTTCCCATTCGTCAGCCTGTACAAACCCATGAAGGCTTTGCTGACTAAAACGCCAAAGTGTGCTTTTTCCCCTTGACTTTTGCGTTAAACCCACTATAATAAAATCGTGTAAACGTTTACAACTATGCAGAAAAGAAAGGGAGTTGTCAGTATGAAGCTTGGTATGATTATCCAGTCAAAACCGGAAGAATTCGATCACCTCAAAGCACTGGGGCTTGATTTTGCAGAACTGGACTGCAATCCCGTAGATTTCTTCGGCAAACCCGTTGAAGAATTAAAGGCGCTCGCTCCGGAGCTGAAGGCCGCTTCCGAGCGCACCGGCATTGAAGTCGGCGCCGTCGGCCGCTGGGCCAGCCACATCCTGAACGAGGACGGTTCTATCAATGAAGAAGAATGGAACAATGTCCAGGGCGTCATCGATTTCGGAAAATATCTGGGTGCGAAATACTACCTCTGCTCGGTCGCGTATGTACCCCAGCTGACCTATTACAAAAACATCACCGCTTCGATTTCAGTCCTCCGCAAGATTGTCGCGGCTGCAAAGGAAGCCGGCATGGAGACGGCCATTGTCAACTGCATGATGGGCGACAACTACATCCGCACACCCGAACAGTGGAAGCTGGTCCTGGATGAAGTCCCCGGTCTCGGCATCAAGTACGACCCCTCCCACAGCTTTGTCCATGGCGGCGAAAACGGCGCTTATCTGCACGAAGCCTTTGAATGGGGCGACCGTTTCAATTATGTCCACATCAAGGGCGTTGTCCAGCTGGGCGAATCCGATGAACCCGCCATGTGGGGCAAACGGGATATGCTGGCCCGGCATCCTGAACTGAAGGAACTCCTGCTGCCCAGTATGTTCGGCCCCAACCACAGCTACGACAATCCGCCTGCCGGGATCGATTCGATCAACTGGAGAGCATTCTTTGGTATCCTGTACAAATACGGCTATGACGGATACCTTTCGATTGAACCTCACTCCAGAACCTGGCAGGGAAATAAGGGCGAATGGGGCGTCAAATACACCATCCGCTACATCCGCGATCTGATGTATACCCCCGGAGAATAATCTGTAGACACAGCATCCAATAAACTGAGAGGCACCTTCGATTTCCCGCCGAAGGTGCCTTTTTATTGACCTTCTCTGCTTCTTTCGCTATAATGATTTTATCCGGTGCAAAAAAGGAGGAAAATACCATGTCTATTCGGCCTGCAACCAAACAGGATCTTTCCAGGATTGCGGAAATCATCATCTTCAATTATCGAATCAATTTTTATCCGATCTTTCAAAACGATGACTACTATTTTGGTGAACTGCAAGTCGTTTCGATGGCAGAAGAATATCTGAACGATCCGGAAGCCCTGCAAAGCACCTATGTTTATGACGATGGGGTTATCAAAGGCGTCATCCGCATAAAGGGACAGGAGGTCGAAAAGCTGTTTGTGGATCCTTGCTTTCAGAGCGCCGGTATTGGAGAGCAGCTGCTAAACTACGCTGTTCATAACCATGCTGTGACTTTTCTATGGGCACTGGAAAAGAACGTCCGGGCAATCCGGTTTTATCAAAACCATGGCTTCCATTTGACTGGTCAAAAAATTTTAGAAGAAGGTACAACCGAATATCTTGTAAAAATGGAACGATAACCCCTTAGACGTGCAAGAAAAAATTATTTACAGGATCGTCCGTTTCTTTTGATTGATTTACCGCTGCCGCTGCGTTATAATAGTCATAACGCATGAACAAGGAAGGGGTATCCGATGGCGAAACAAGGGAAAAACTCAAATTATCAAACGGATAAAAAGCTTGCCCAAAAAAGGCAGGCCGAACAGCAGGAATCCCAGCGCAGAGAACAAGTCTTTGAAAACCACAAATTGACCCGACAGGCAAAAAAGAAGCTGAAGATGAAAACAACCCAGATCGTTTGCCTGGTTTTGGTGGTCCTTCTCCTTCTCAGCAGCGGCGCTACGGCCATTTACGCAATCGCCTCCCGCAGCGGCACCAAAACTGCGGCGGATTACGCATATCCTCCGCTCTTTTTATATGACGGGACGTACTACATGGTTACGGCGGAGCAACTCTACGAAACGCCCGAAGGAGAATCCTCTGAGAATTTGACGGCCACGGTGACCGGAAGCCAGGACACCGTTCCCACCCTCGAGGGAAGCTGTAATTTTGGAAACAAAACGGTCCCCTTTTTACGGGTCGACGGAACGATCTATTGCTGTATCAATGACGGCAGCTATCTAAAATGCGTTGAATTTTCTTCATCAGCTGCAGAGGGCTCCTCGGAGGAAACCTCTGCGGATGGAGTGGCCGACAGTTCTGCCGGCGGCCAAGAATGAAAGAAGCAGGAGTATGACATGAGAAGATACGATATTATTTTGATGGATGCGGACGACACGATTTTTGACTTTGGAAAGGCCGAGGAAAGTGCGCTCAAACGACTCTTTACGTTGTACGGGATTCCATGGACGGAGGAAAATGTCCATACCTATCAGGAAATCAATGAAGATTTGTGGCGGCAGTTTGAACGGGGAGACATCTCAAAAAGTTACTTACTCGACAACCGCTTTGCCCTCTTTTTCGCCGCCAGGGGCATCCGTGCCGACGGTGTCAAGGCCAATCAGGACTACCTCGACGGGCTGGCAGAGGGGAAATTCCTGCTGCCGGGCGCACTGGAGCTGTGCAAAGCAATCAAAGGATTTGGGTGCAGCCTCTATCTCGCCACCAATGGCGTGACCCGCGTCCAGAAAAACCGCCTCGCTTCCTCGGAAATCCGGCCTTACTGCGACGGGATCTTCGTTTCAGAGGAAGCCGGTTCCCAGAAGCCGCAAAAAGAGTATTTCCAGTATGTTTTTGAAAAGCTCGGAAATCCGGACAAATCCCGGGTGCTGATGGTCGGGGACTCGCTGACCAGCGATATCAAAGGTGCTGCAGAATACGGCCTTCCCTGCTGCTGGCTCAACCGCAAGGGGCAAATGACCGACCTGCCGGTCACCTACACGGTCAGCAGCGTCCCGGATATCCTCTGTGCTATTACCGGGAAATCCCTATAAAATTATGACAGAAGAAAGATACCGGCGGACGCTCCGCTTTTTGCGGGCAACTCCGCGCCGGGAAAAAATTGCCGCGGGAGTTGTGCGGCTTTTGCCCAAAATATTTTTTGCCGTCTATGCCGCAGAGCTTTTTCTGCTGCTTACGCAATCTATCTGGGACGGTCTTCCGCAAGATTATTTTGCGTTCCTTGGGGCGGTAGCCGTGCCTGCCGGCTGTCTGCTGCTCTCCTCCCTGTTGCGGAAAAAGCGAAACCGCCCCAGGCCGTATGAAACCTTTCCCATTATTCCGCTCATACAAAAAGATACCGCCGGACAGTCCTTCCCCTCCAACCATACCGCCAGCGCTTTTGTGCTCGCCATGACTGCGTTCCGGCTTTCTTTCCCCTTGGGTCTTTTTATGCTCGTCTTGGCCGCCGTTACGGGGGCCAGCCGGATTATGGCCGGCCTTCACTGGCCGGAGGACGTCGTCTGCGGCATGGGGATTGGGGTAGTGCTGGGGGTACTGGAACTGGTTATTTTTTAAGGATGCATAAACCGCTTTATACCGCACATCCTGTTACCGTGCAGGAAAGATGTACGTTTCCTGCATATTTCTCATTTTTTTACCAACTAAAAAAATCCTCTTGACAATTTCTCGAGACACGTATATAATAACACCATATTGAAAATGGCGTTGAAGGGAAGAGTACACTGAACTGGTAGTCGAAATGCGCTGCATTTCATCAGAGAGCCGCAGGCGGTGGAATTGCGGTACGGATGTTCAGCCGAAGAACAGCCCAGAGCTGCCGATCGAAAAGGGCGGATGCCCCTAGTAGGCTCGGACGGGTTCGGACCGTTATATCCGATAAATATCTGGTTGTTTACAATCATGTATTGAGCTGGGACTTATTTAGTAAGTTCAATTTAGGTGGTACCGCGGAAGTTTAACCTTTCGTCCTAACTGTAAAAAAGTTGGGACGAAAGGTTTTTTATTTGCCGGAACCGAAAAGGATCACAATACAAAAGAGAAATCCGTAAAAATAGAAAGGAATGGATTGAATTACGATGATGAGAACCGATTACTGCGGCGCGTTCCGAGAGAAAGATGTGGGGCGCACTGTCACCGCCGCCGGCTGGGTACAGAACAAGCGGGATATGGGCGGCGTCATTTTTATCGACCTAAAAGACCGGGAGGGCACTCTGCAGGTGGTCTTTAACCTGCAAAACCTCTCTCCCGAAGACTTTGCGGCGGCCGAAAAGCTGCGCAGCCAGTCGGTCATCCAGGTAAAAGGCCCGATTCAGATCCGCTCGGCCGATACCTACAATCCCCGTCTCCAGACCGGCACCATCGAGCTGATGGCGGGAAGCCTTACTGTCCTCTCCCAGGCCGAGCAGCTCCCCTTCGAGCTGGACGACGCCGTCTCCGTCAGGGAAGATCTGCGGCTGAAATACCGCTATTTAGACCTGCGGAGGACACCCCTGTACCAGAACCTCCGCATCCGTCACAAGCTGGTCAAAATAGTTGAAGCTTATCTTGATGCGCACGGTTTTTTAAACGTCGAAACCCCGATGCTCTGCAAATCGACCCCCGAGGGCGCACGCGACTATCTGGTCCCAAGCCGGGTCCATCCCGGCAGCTTTTATGCTCTTCCCCAGTCCCCGCAGATTTACAAGCAGCTTCTGATGGTCGGCGGCATCGACCGGTATTATCAGATTGCCCGCTGTTTCCGGGATGAAGACCTCCGCGCCGACCGCCAGCCGGAATTTACCCAGGTGGATATGGAAATGTCCTTCGTCGATCAGGAAGACATCTTCCAGCACTTGGAAAGCCTGTTCAAGCACATCATGCGCGAAATGAAAGGAATGGACATCACCGAGCCGTTTATCCGGATGACCTGGAAAGAAGCGATGGACGTTTACGGCTCCGACAAGCCCGACCTCCGCTTCGGCCTGCCGATCGTCGATATCACCGAAATTGCCAGGGTATGCAGCTTTTCGGTCTTCCGCAAGGTTGCCGATACGGGCGGCGTTGTCCGCGCCATCTGCGTCCCCGGCGGCAACGACTTCACCCGTTCTACCATTGATGAGCTGACCCGCAAGGCCCAAAGCTATGGAGCCAAGGGCATGGCGTGGATCGCGCTCCGTTCGGATGGGGAAGTATACTCTATCCTGACCAAATATTTCTCCGAAGAGGATATCGCGGCCATCGTCACGGCAGTCGGCGCCCATCCGGGTGACTTCATCCTCTTTTGTGCCGATAAGCTGGCAACTGTCAGAAGGGTCCTCGGTTCTCTCCGCCTTGATCTCGGCGATCTCTTAGGGCTTCGCAGCAAGCAGGTCTACAAATTCCTGTTCGTCACCGACTTCCCGGAATTTGAGTGGTCGGAGGAGGAAAGGCGCTGGGTTGCCACCCACCATCCCTTTACGATGCCCTACCCGGAGGATATTCAGTACCTGAAGTCCGACCCCGAACGGGTCCGTGCGCAGGCCTATGACGTAGTCCTCAACGGCACCGAGCTTGGCTCCGGTTCCATCCGAATCCATGACCAGCAGGTGCAGAAAACGATGTTTGAAGCCCTGGGCTTTGATGACGCAGAGATCCAGGACCGGTTCGGTTTCATGGTCAACGCTTTCCGTTTCGGCACTCCGCCCCACGGCGGCTTCGCTTTCGGGCTGGACCGTCTGACGATGATCCTCTGCGGGGCCGACTCGCTGCGGGACGTCATTGCTTTCCCGAAGGTCAAAGACGCCTCCGATCCCATGACCAGCGCCCCGACAACTGTCAGCACCGAACAGCTGGAAGTTCTCGGCCTGCTGGAAGGCTTTAAGCAGGAGCACCTCGACAGCGTTCAGCGGACCAAGAAAAATGCCGGGCTGATCGACATTGAAAACGTTGCAAACCTCGCCCGTCTGAGCCTGACCGATGAGGAGCGCCAGCAAATGCCCGCCCAGATGGGCGACATCATCGCCTTTGCCAACCAGCTTTCCGCCCTCGACACCGACGGCGTCCCAATTACCGCCCACGTCGTTCCGATGAAAAACGTATTCCGTGAAGACGAAGTGGAAGTAAACTTCACCCGCGACGAAATGCTCTTCAACGCCCCCACCAGCGACGGCATCTACATAACCGTCCCCAAACCAGCTTTTTGAAAAAAGCTGGGCAAAAACTTTCCTGTCCGCCGCGGCCGTGTCTCACGCGGGGTAACGCGTAAGACTGTTCGGCAAGCTCACAGTCTTCGATACTTTTTGCCACGCGGGGTAAAGCTATCGGCAGTAGGCGAAAAACATTGGGCCATCGCTCTGCGCGATGGTCGAATCTACAAAAAATATTCCTATATCGCGAATGAGCTGGGCAAGTAGGCACAGCCTGCACTGAGTTTGCCGCAGCCGTGCATCACGCGGGGTAGCACGCGAGACTGTTCGACAAGCTCACAGTCTTCGTACTTTGCTCCACGCGGGATTCATTCTATTGATAATGCACGATGATTGGTTTTGCCGTTTATTTTCCGTAGGAAAACGCCCGCTTGCCGTATGCGGGCGCGGCAAAACGAGGCTCAAAGAGGGCGTCGCCGTCTTCGATGCGTTTTTCCACGCGGGGTAAGGCTATCGGCAGTAGGTGAGAAATATTGGGCCATCGCTCTGCGCGATGGTCGCGTTTCCCGGAAGCTGCCGACATATCGCCAATCAGTTTGGAATAACACGATGCCCACCCATACCTTTACGTTTTTCCAGAAACATATTTAAAAAACTTTCCGAATCCAAACCAGTTACCCGGCGCGACCACCCAGTTCATGTATATCCGAGCCGAGCGGATGGCGAAGCCGGAGCGAACGTCGCGAACAAAAAAGTTTTGCCCCGCTTTTTCAAAAGCGGGACGTAACTCCTTATTTCAATCACAAACAATATAAAAAATGGGGATTTGAATGATGATATCACAAAAGATTACAGAACTAACGGTGCGGGAGCTGAGCCGGAGCCTTGCGTCGAAAGAGATTTCGGCGGCGGAGGCGGCTTCAGCTTATCTTACTGCCATCAAGGAAAAAGACCCTTCGGTCGAGGCATATTTGTCGGTACTGGAGGGAAACGCCATGCAGAAGGCGGCGGAGGTCGACGACCGGCGGATGAGGGGAGAAGCGCTCTCTCCGCTGGCAGGGATCCCGGCCGGGATTAAGGACAATATCTGCACAAAGGGCTTTAAGACCACCTGTGCATCCCGGATGCTGGAAAACTTTACGGCGCCTTATGATGCCCATGTCATGGAACGGCTGCAGGGAGCGGACGTGGTCATGCTGGGGAAACTGAACATGGACGAATTTGCCATGGGCTCCTCCACCGAAAACAGCCACTTTAAGGTCACCCATAACCCGCGCGACCTTTCCCGGGTACCCGGCGGTTCTTCGGGCGGATCTGCGGCGGCGGTTGCAGCCGGGGAGGCGGCTTTCGCTCTTGGCAGCGACACCGGCGGCTCGATCCGGCAGCCTGCGGCGTTTTGCGGCGTTGTGGGCTTGAAGCCGACCTATGGGACGGTTTCCCGCTATGGGCTGGTGGCGTTCGCTTCTTCGCTGGACCAGATCGGGCCGCTGACAAAGGATGTCCGCGACTCGGCGATGATCATGGACTGCATTGCCGGTTATGATAAGCGGGACTCGACCTCCATCAAAATGGAAAAACTTTCCTATTCCGCCGAGATCGGCAAGGATATCCGCGGGATGAAGATCGCCCTGCCAAAAGAATTTTTCGGCGAAGGCATCTCGGACGATGTCAAAAACGGGATCCGGTCAGCCGTTATGCAGTTTAAGGCCCTCGGTGCAGAGATCATCGACGTCTCGATGCCGACGCTGGCCCATGCGCTGCCTGCCTATTATATCATCTCGTCGGCGGAAGCATCCTCTAACCTCGCCCGCTTCGACGGCATCCGCTATGGATACCGCGCAAAGGATTTTGACGATATTACCGAGCTGTACAAAAATTCCCGCAGCGAGGGCTTCGGCGCCGAAGTCAAGAGAAGGATTATGCTGGGCACCTTCGCCCTCTCCTCCGGTTACTACGACGCCTACTACAAAAAGGCCTTGCAGGTGCGCACCCTCATTGTAAACGACTACAACCGCATTTTCGAGCAGTGCGACTGCATTCTCTCGCCGGTCGCGCCGACCACAGCCTATAAAATCGGCGAAAAGACCGCGAACCCGCTGGAAATGTATCTGGGCGACATCTATACCGTCCCGGTCAATATCGCCGGTGTGCCCAGCCTGTCGATGCCTTGCGATATGGCCCCTGACGGGCTGCCTGTCGGGATGCAGCTGATCGGCAGGCCCTTCTCCGAACCGACCCTTTACCGCCTTGGCTACGCCTATGAGCGCGCACAGGGTTAAACCACATGGATATAGAAAGGAAAATTGAGATGCCTTCGTTTACTTCTGATTATGAGATGGTCATCGGCCTGGAAGTCCACGTGGAACTCGCGACCAAGACCAAGATTTTTTGCAGCTGCCCGACCACCTTCGGGGCAGAACCCAACACTCAGTGCTGTCCTGTCTGCATGGGGATGCCCGGGACCCTGCCGGTACTCAACCGCAAGGTCGTTGAATGCGCCATCAAAGCAGGCATGGCGACAAACTGCACCATCGCCCGCTATTCTAAGCAGGACCGCAAAAACTACTTCTACCCCGACCTGCCCAAGGCCTATCAGATCTCCCAGTACGACCTGCCGCTGTGCGAGCACGGCCATCTGGACATCGAAACCGCGTCCGGCTCCAAACGGATCGGGATCACCCGCATCCACATCGAGGAGGATGCCGGCAAGCTAGTACATGATGATTCTGGTACCTTTGTCGACTGCAACCGCTGCGGCGTCCCGCTGATTGAGATTGTCTCCGAACCGGATATCCGTTCGGCGGAAGAAGCCGTTGCATACCTGCAAAAGCTGCGGGCAACGATCCTGTACACCGGTATTTCCGACTGCCGGATGCAGGAAGGGTCGATGCGGTGCGACGTAAACCTGTCGGTCCATAAGCCCGGCGAGCCGTTCGGCACCCGCACCGAGATGAAAAACCTAAACTCGTTCCAGTTCGTACAAAAGGCGATCGAGTATGAATATAAGCGCCAGGTGCAGGCGATCGAGGACGGCGAAGAGATTGTCCAGGAAACCAGGCGCTTCGACGAAAAGTCCGGCAAGACCTTCTCAATGCGCCGCAAGGAGGACGCAAACGATTACCGCTACTTCCCCGACCCCGACCTTGCGCCCATCGAGATGAGCGAGGAAAAGCTGTCCGAGCTGGAGGCGGCGATCCCGGAGCTGCCGGATGCCCGCAAGGCAAAATATATGGCAGATTACGGCCTTACGGCATACGACGCCGAGATGATTACCGGCACGCCCCAGATGGCGGATTATTTTGAGCAGGCCGCCGCTACCGCTTACCCCAAGCAGGCGGCAAACCTGATTTTAACGGAGGTTTTCCGTCTGCTGGCCGCAGAGGGGGAAGATGCGGCAAATATCCCTGTCAGCGCCGCGCACCTGGCCGCTCTCGTCACGATGACCGCCGATGGGGAGATTAACTCCTCTACCGAGAAGAAAGTCCTCTCTGACCTTTGGAAGGGCGGAGATACCGATCCGGCCGCGTATGTCAAAGAGCACGGCCTTGCGCAGATCAGCGACCGCGCCGTACTGCAAAGCATGGTCGATGAAGTGATCGAAAAAGATCCAAAGTCCATCGCCGACTTTAAGAAGGGCAAAACCAACGCCCTCAAATCCCTGGTCGGACAGATCATGGGCAAGACCGGCGGCCGGGCAAACCCGGTGATTGTTCAAGGGCTGATCGATGAAAAGGTAAAAGAGCTTTAAACCCAGCGCCCCTGCCGAAACTTCCGGCAGGGGCGCTGGGTTTTGAACCATCCAAATTACTGTGCAACTGTAAACAGCGAATAAAAGAGTCCCTTCCGCTCTATAAGATCAGCAAAATGGCCCTTTTCCGCGATTTTTCCCGCCCGCATGACCAAAATCTTGTCATACCGGCGCAGCAGGCTTTCCTCCAACCGATGGGTCACGACAATCCGGGTCAATCCATCCATGTCCAAAATAGAGCTTGTAACCGCGGCGGCAGTCTCTGCGTCCAGTGCTGCGGTCGCTTCATCAATCAGCATAACCGGCGCGCCCCGCAGTAGTGCCCGGGCAATCGAAATCCGCTGTTTTTCCCCGCCGGAAAGGGCATTTCCATTTTCTCCGCAGATATAGTCCTCGCCCCGCGCCGCAATCAAATCAGAGAGGCCGGATTTTTGGATCGCATCTGCAACGACGCTGTCTTCAAACCCGCTGAACATTGTCACGTTATTGCGGATGGTGTCGTTAAAAATAAAGACATTTTGCTGTACCAAGGTCAGCAGCTCATACAATGAGTCAGAGCTTACCGACTGCAGTTCATGATCATCAAACAAAATAGAACCGGTATATTGTTCACTGCTCCCCATCAACAGGTTTAACAGGGTCGATTTTCCGGAGCCGGAACCGCCGACGAGTGCATAGCTCTTCCCTGCTTCAAAGGTAAAATCAACCTCTTGGAGCACCGGTTTGTCTTCTTCATAGGCAAACGAAAGGTTTTGCAGGGTAATTCCTTTTTCCAGATGAGCAGGAATATATTTTCCCTTCTGACGGATGTTATCCTGTAAAGAGAGCGCTATTTTCTCCACTAAGGCACAGGATGCCTTCCGCGCCGCCAGCAGCGGTGGAATTTCACGGATTGGGCTTAAAATGAAATTCATCAGCTGTACAAACAAAATTAACGTACCGACCGTAATCCCCCTACCGGCTAATGCCATCCATGCCCCTGTTAGGAAAACGCCAAACTGTGCAGTATCCGAGGCAATTTCCCCCAAGACACTGATTCCATATTCCGTTTCCCTTCGATGCAGCTTTGCCGTTTCTGCTGCATTATTTTCCTGCGAAAACAGCTGCCTTGCCTGTTTTTCCGCTTTAAAGCTCTTGATAACAGAAAAGCCGCTTAATAGGTCTTTAACCATCCCGACAAACTTCTCATTCTGATGGGACACCATTTTCTCTTTTTCTGCCAACACTCTTCCTAAAACAATCGAAACAACCAAAGGAAGCAGCGAAAATAAAATTGCTATAACGGTAAGAATCGGGCTGAACCAAAGCATAAGACTCAGTGCGCCAAAAAAGCTGACCAATAGATACGGCAGGAATAGCATCTTATCCATATAGCTCGTTTCAATCGTTAGGGCATCATTGGTCAAGGCAGAGATGTATTTTCCCGTATTCTCCCGTGAAAAAGTGCCGATGCTTTTTTCGCTCAGTCGCGCAAAGATATATTCTTTGTACTGGGTCATCGCCTTTTTTAGAAAGCGTGGCTTACATACCAGATTTCCGCAGCTTGCCAACCATGAAAACAGCAGGGCTATAATCGCAAAAAGCATAACCTGCCGATAGGTATAGGGACTGCTCCCTGCCATCAGATCTACTACCATCTGTAACAGCAGTGAGATAACCAAGTAAGAAATTGCCCGGAATACATTCATTCCAGCAGATAGAATAAACATTCCATGATTTTTTCTGTAAAACTGCCGGGTAAATTCTTTCCGAAGGGATGTCTTATGACCCGTTTCGTGTGAATCTGTTTTGCATCTTGCCTGCATGTCTCATCTTCCTTTCTCAATAAAACGACCACAGAGAAACCTGTTCTGACGGGAATACGGTCCAAAATGGATAGGTTCATTATACAGCGCAGTTTTTACATTTGTACATAAACCATCGGTTGATTTTGGTCAACCATTCTTTGAATAGGAAGATTCAACCAATGGTTGACCCATTCAAACGCAAAAACCTCCTGTCCAAAGCCTAACGCATGCTTTGAACAGGAGGTTTTATGAAAATTAGACTCTTATTCTACTTCAACCAGTTCATATTCTCTCGAACCGAAGCCATGAGCCGCAGCTGCTTCAATCGTATGAACGCCATTGCGGGACTCGATCCGTTCCAGCAGATGATCCCGGCCCGGGTCATCAGACGCATAAACCAGATCCAGGCAGGCCTGGTCAATCGCGATCGGATCCAAAGAAACGAGGATGCCGATATCTTTCATGCAGGGATCTTCCGCAACCGAGCAGCAGTCGCAGTCAACCGACATATTTTTCATAACATTGACGTAAACCGCATTGCCCCCGAAATACTGAACGACAGAATAGGCGGCATCCGCCATCGATTCCAGGAACGAGTCGTGATCAGCCGTCCAAATCTCCTTCGGATCGCCCGCACCGTGAATATACGCCTTGCCATAAGAGGAGGCGACACCGATCGAAAGCTGCTTCAGCGCTCCGCCGTAGCCGCCCATCGGGTGGCCCTTAAAGTGGGAGAGAACCAGCATCGAGTCATAGTTTGCGAGATCCTTGCCGACGAAGTTTTTCTTGATCACCTTGCCGTCCGGGATGTCAAGCTCCAGATCCGGCCCTTCTGCGTCCAGCAGATCCACCTGGAAGGAACGGGTCCAGCCGTGCTTTTCCAGCGTACGCTTATGCTTCACGGTATTATTCCGCTCGCCGTCATAAGCGGTGTTGCATTCAACAACCGTGCCGCCGACATACTCAATCACCGGTTTCCAGAACTCTGGCTTGAGGAAATTCTGGTTGCCGACCTCGCCGGAATGTACCTTAATCGCTACGTTTCCGGTCAGTTCCTTTCCGGCCAGCTTATACATTTCCAGGACCTTTTCAGGGGTAATCGTCCTGCTCAAATAAACAGTTGATTTCATATAGATACCTCCTAACCTTTCTAATCTTATCATACTATATAAAGTTCACGCGAAGTCAAGCGTTATGCCAAAAAAAATAAGTTTTATCAATCCCACAAAAAGAAGGAATTTTTTTTGTCGATAATGATGCCTTACTCCCTGCACACGGTATCTTCGCCGCGCTCCCGCAGGGGTGTTTACCCCGCCTTTCCCAGGATGCTTTTTTGCAAAAAGGCTCCCGCCGCCGCAGGAGCCTATATTATTCCTATGTTATAGCCAAACCGGTATTTGGATTTACGCGACCGAACGGACAATGCCGGAAATCGTAACATAAATCCCGCCTACGGCAGGACTCCCTTCTTCCGGGCCTCCTTCTACTGCGCCATCCTGGCCGAGCGTATACGTCTCGCCGTCTGCCTCAACATTTCCCGTCATCATGATTCCATCAGAGCCAAAGCAGTATACCAGTCCGTCAATTTCCGCCCAGCCGGTGACCATGGCGCCGCGGTCGTTGAGGAAGTACCACTGCCCTTTTTCTTTATACCACCCCTGACGGCAGGTCCCATCCTGATTGATTCGGTACCATACGCCGCCTATGCACTGCCAACCGTTTCCCTGCGGTGTGCCAATGCTTTGCGTGCAGGCAGCCTCTTCTTCTCCATTCCATTCGGCAGCGGCGGGCAAGGTCATCGCCCCGGCTGTCACGGTTGCGGTTAAAATAGCGGCTGCAATTCTGCGTTTCATGAAAAACTCCTTCCTTTCTCTAGGACTATAAATGAGTCATTGCGCGCATTTCCATTGAAGAGTTCATATCGCTGCACCAAACCTTTCCTTGTTACATTGTTATGATACGATCTCTGCGCTGATTTTAGTATAACAAGCGCAGGTGAACGGGAGGTAAACAGAAGCTGAAGTTTTGCAAAAAATATTGTGGCCAGAGTTTTGCTTGCCCTCCTGTTTTTATTATATCACAAATGCATAGGAAAGTCGAGAATATTCTATTATTTTTATGGATTCAGCACATGACAAATCCTTTGCCCATGAAAGAGAAGCACTCCGTCCGGCAGACAAAATAATCGTATTTTCACCATGATTTTTCCCTAAGGTCCCGGACGCGTTTCCGGATACCGGCTTGTCTCATTATCCGATGGCCAGCATCCTTCTTACGCCGCTGCGGCAGAGCCATCCCCACAGCAGCCCTGAAACGGCCAAGAGCACGGCGGTAAAGACCAGTTCATATACCGGGAAAGCCATCACCTTTCCGGCAAAGTAAGCGCCCACCCCGCCGAAAATCAGCGGAACCCATCCGACAAATACGCCGATGACTGCGGAAGCGGACTGCTTGATCACCATTGCTTCGCTGACCGCATCCATCTTCGGCAGCAGAAGGTTGACGGCCAACCCCATCAGCGCGATAAACAGCCCCAGCGCCATCAACACCAGTATACTCGCGCACACCGTCAGCGGGTCTGCCCCATAGGCAAGGCCGATGATCAGTACCGAAATGATAGAGGCCGGCCAGGATACCAATAAATTGACCATAATTTTGGACAGGTATAACGTCCGGACATCGACCGGCGCTTCTTTGAGGATCCATAGGGTACGGCCCTCCATGCTGATCGAGACACAGGTGGTGTTGATCGTCGCCACGAGAAAGGCAATCGTTACAACCGCAATCGGGACGGTCGTATCCATTCCGCCGATCATCTCCAAAACCGGCTTTGCTTTTTCCCGCATAAACGCGAGATAAACGGCCCCTATCAGGAGCAGCACTGCCCCAAAGCCGGTATTGAAAAAGTAGATCGAGGTGCCGAAATACCGCCGCACCTCTTTCCGGAACAGGGCCGAAAACTGTCCTCTCGACCGGAGCGAACCCAGCCGGTAGTCGCTGCGCACCGTATGGGAGGCAAGGGCCGACAGAATCTGTTTATACCGGCTGGAAAACAGCCAGACGACCAGCAGAAACGGCAGAATTGACACTGCCCCCAGTACAAGGAGCGAAGCCACATTTCCCTCCGCGGCCCGCATCGTCAGGCCAAAGGGCAGCAGCCACCCCGATAAAAGGCTATCAAAGGCCTCCTGATTTTGCAGCAGCAGGGCGCCGACGCCGTTTAACTGGAAAGCCCCGACCATAATCAGCAGGAACATTGCAAAATAGAGGATCGTCCCGATAACCGCCCGATGCGGGAACCGGGCCGAGACAAACGCCACGATAAAGGCAATGACCGTCGACAGCAGCGTGCAGATAAACGTCAGCAGCAGGGTACAAATCAGCAGGCTGACTATAAACCAGGCCCCGCCCATCCCGTATGCAATCGCCGCCGCGCCGGATGTCATCATAAACAGGCCGATAAAGACAAGGTGCTCGATATAAAGGGCCGTGATCCGGGAAAGCATGACCGAAAAGGCGCTGACCGGCAGGGAAAGCATCAGGTCCGAATCCTTCCCGCTGAAAATAAAGCCCACCGCCGCCTGCACCGTCATGACGACCGAAAAAGCGCAGCCCAAAATCGCCATCAGCGGGATCAGGTAGCGCAGCGTCCCCAGCTCGGCCAGCTGAGAACCGAACAAAAAGCTGTACATCCCGGCGATATAAATCGATAACCCGGCCAACAGAATGATTGCGCCCGCTCCCGTCGCCTTCGCCTTTTTCCCGCCGGAAAACTTCAGGGTGCTGAGCAGCGCGCGAAGATTCAGTTTCACAAGCGGAATCAGTTTACGCATCTTCTTCACCTTCCCGATCG
>CAYWRQ010000026.1:0-25020 GCA_964460915.1 uncultured Oscillospiraceae bacterium | reverse complement strand
GTCGAGGAACAGCGGACGGAGATCGGCACGATGAAGGCGCTGGGGTACGGAAAAGGGGCCGTGATGCTGAAATACCTGCTGTATGCCTCCCTGGCCAGTATCTTTGGCAGCGTTATCGGCTGCCTCATCGGCCTCAAAATGTTTCCAATGGTCATTATCGGCTGCTACCGTGCCATGTACCAGGTTCCGTTTATCCTGGCCCCGATCCATTGGGGATATCTGCTGGGGTGCGGGATTGTATCGATCGTGTGCACATGCGGGGTCACGGTACTTACCTGCTACGGGGTCATGAACACCGTCCCGGCCCAGCTGATGCGCCCGAAAGCGCCGAAAAACGGCAAACGGATTTTGCTCGAGCGGGTACACTTTGTCTGGAACCGGCTGTCCTTCAGCCGGAAGGTCACCTGCCGCAACCTCTTCCGGTATAAGTCGCGGGTCTGCATGACGGTTATCGGGGTCGCGGGCTGTACGGCCCTGATGCTGACCGGATTCGGCCTGCGCCATGCGATCGGCTCGATGTCCGAGCGGCAGTACGGCGGCATCTTCTACTACGACAGCGCCCTTTCGGTCAGCGACACGATTTCCGACGCGAAGGTAGAGGCGCTGCAGCAAAGGGTTCGGGAGACGGACGGCGTTGAGGACGCCATCGGGATCATGATGAAGACGGTGGATACAAACGGCGGGGCCAAAACGACTATCAAAGCCTACCTTTATGTCCCGTCGGAGCCGGAAAGGGTGGGCGAGGTCGTCCATATGCGGGATAAGGACACGGGCGAAACCCTGTTTGTCCCGGAGGACGGCTGCATCATCACCGAAAAGCTCGGCAAGCTCCTGGGCCTGCAGGCCGGGGATACGATTTACCTGCAAAACCCGGACGGCGGCAGCCACCCGGTTACGATCAAGGGCATCATGGAAAACTATGTCCAGCATTACATCTACCTTTCCCCGGAAACCTATGAATCGCTTTACGGGGAGAAGGCCATCCCGACGACCCTTTTCCTCCAGCTGGATGAGGATGCCGACGCAGGCAGTATCCATAAGGAACTGCTGCGCTACGACGGCGTGCAGGGGCTGGTGGATATGGGATACTATGCGGACGCCTTCAACGACCTGGTTTCGTCTCTAAACCTGATCGTGTGGGTGCTGATCGGGTCGGCGGCGGCCCTGGCGGTCATCGTCATGTATAACCTGATCAACATCAACGTCAGCGAACGGGTCCGCGAGCTGGCGACCATCAAGGTGCTCGGCTTCTATGACAAGGAGGTTTCCGACTACATCTGCCGGGAAAATTCGGCGGCAGCCTTTGTCGGGATGCTGGCCGGGCTGGTGATGGGCATATTCCTGGAGGAATTTGTCGTCAATACGGCGGAAGTCGAGGTCGTCATGTTCGTCCATGAGATCCCGGCAAGCGCGTATATCATATCGGCGGCCCTGACCCTGTTCTTCGTCTTCCTGGTCAACCGGATCGTCCACCTAAACCTTCGGGGGATCAACATGGTGGAGTCCCTCAAGAGCGTAGAATAAGCGCACAAAGCAGATATGTATAAAATGATGGGCCGGTGTCGTCATCGGCCCATTGCTCATTGCTCGATTCTGTATTGAAAACCGAAAGTGCCCGCGTGAAACATTCTTCACACGGGCACTTTTTTGCGTCCTTCCGTCCGTCATCAGGCGGAAGGGTTTTCCTTCTTTTCCTTGCTCTTTGCGACCATGCCGTTGATCTTGTCGAGGACATCCGGCGCGGAGTCGACGATCTTGTCAACGGTGTTGGGGTGGGCATTGATCTGCATGACCCGGACGGTACCATCCTTGACCACGAGGAACGCCACCGGCTCCATCGTAATCCCGGCGCCGCCGCCGCCCGCGAAGGCCTCCTTCTGCTGTGCCTTGGGGAGGTCGCTGCCGCCGGAAGCGAAGCCGTAGCTGACCTTGCTGACGGGGATGATGGTGGTGCCGTCGGGGGTGGTGATCGGGGTGCCGATGATAGAGTTGGCGTCGACCATCCCTTTGACCTTGTCCATCGTGATGCCCATCAGATCGTTTATCGTCTTGTTTTCTGCCATAGGTATCGTCCTTTCCAGATATGTGTTTGCATTTTTTCACAAATGCGCAAGGGGATGATTTCCCCATATAACCCGAGTGATTTATTCGCCGAAGCTTTGTTTTTTCGCTCCGTCCGCCTGTCTGGGCTTTTTGGCCTTTCCCCAGACCATCCTCCACAGCGGCGGGATGGCTCGTCCGATCATTTTAAGGACGCCCCAGACGACCCGTGCGCCCCGGAGATGGATTTCCATCGAAAAGAGGATAGCAGTCTTGCCGGAGAGGAAATCATAGGAGACGCCGATGTGGTCGGTCTTGAGGTCAAACGCCCGCTGTGCCAGCGGCAGGCTGCCGTACAGGATCGCGTTGAACTGCCCGTAGCGGATCGCGGTCTGGGCGGCGTCGCTTTCGCTGACGGTGATATGGAGAGTCAGGTGCCGGAACCGCAGACCGCCCACGATGTATCCCACCGGCGGCAGCACCGCCTTCACCAGGTCTAAAACGATGCCGATCAGGGCTTTAATGTCCGCCGGGGATTTTTTGACCTTTTGCTCCGCCTCATCGGCGGCCTTTTTTTTCTTCGCGGCCTTTTTCTTTTTCGGGGCGGCCTCTTTTTCTCCCTCCTGCGGTTTTTCCTTTCCCGGCAGGATTTTTTTCAGGATGGGCCAGACGCCCACCGATACGGTTGTTACCCCGTTTTCCATCGAGACGCGGACGGTGAAATCGGCGATCAGGATGAGCAGGATCAGCCCCAGCAGGATAAACAGAATGGTCAGCAGGATTCCCTTAATCATTTTCCACGCTCCAATCTTCCGGCGGGCTGTCCTCGTCCATATCGATCATGCCCGCCACCGCGTCCTGTTCCGCCAGGATGCTTTCCGGCAGCGGGGGAAGGCCTGCGAGGGACGAAAGCCCGAAAGTCCGGAGAAAATTTGGTGTCGTGATGTAAGTCAGCGGCCGGCCCGGGACCATCAGCCGTTCGTGCTCCTCAACCAGCCCTTTCTCAACCAGATTATTGACCACATTCCCGCTTTCTACACCTCTGACTTGTTCAATAAAGCTCTTGGTGACCGGCTGGTTGTAGGCAATGATCGAGAGCACCTCCATAGCTGCACCGGACAGGGGAGCGCCGTGCTTTAAATCGGTGACGGCGATGATCTGGGGGTCGTATTCCTCCCTGGCGGCCAGCTGTACCATGTCGTCGAGGAAAAGAAGCCGGATCCCGCGCTGCTCTTTATCCAGGCTTTCCCCGTAGGCAATCAGCTGTTCGCGGGCCGCCGCCGCCGGAATATCCAGCCCGGCCGCCAGCCGTTCAATCTCGACCGGCGTTCCGGCGGCAAATAATATCGCTTCGATTGCGGCAAAAAGGTTCACAAGCAACCGCTCCTTTTTATTTAGTGTGAAGTGTGGAGAGTGGAGTATTTAAGAGTGAAGTGTGGAGAGTGGAGAGTGAAGTGAAGGTGTGGCGCGGATCGCGCCGCGATTAAATGGCTTTGTTCACGCAGGGTAGATGGTGATAGACATACTTGATACTCCGCTCGGAGAGTTGACAATCATTTTAATATTCGAATTTTCTCCCTAGTGTGTCATTCTGAGCGAAGCGAAGAATCTATGAGTTTCCGGTGTAATTGGATTTCTTTAGATAGGAAATAGCTGTTAGTTTGATGGTTCAAAGATCCTTCGCTGGCGCTCAGGATGACATATCTGGGAACGGGGCATTTTATCAGGGAAAATGCTCCGATCATGAAAAAATTGCACTTCTTCGTGCGAGACAGGAGGTAGTTCAACATCCATCTGTCTCACGTGAGCGGAGCCATTTAATCGTGCCGCGATCCGCGGCACACCTTCACTCCACTCTTCACTCTCCACTCTCCACACTTAACTTTCTACTCTCCACACTTGACTTTCTACTCTCCACACTATTTTGTGGTTTTCTGGAAAAATAGATGTGGCTGTTGTCGTCGCTGAGGGTGATGCGACCCGATTTCATCAGTTCGAGCACCGCTAAAAAGGTCGCAACCAGTTCGCTGCGGTCGTTGGAGGTAAAAAGCTCCTGATAGGCCGCTTCTCCGGTTTTGTACAGCCGTCTCAACAGCCAGACAATCCGAGAGGTGACCGAGACAAACCGCCGGTTGACGATGCCCTTAAAGGCAGATGCGGGCGGAGGGAGCCGCCTGCCCGCTTTGCCGACAGCCAGTATGTATGCGTCCCGCAGCCGCTCCGGTTCCACGTTCCCGCGGAAAACCGGGTCCGAACGGACCGGGGAGGGCTTCCGGACAAAGGTCGGCGCCCTGTCGTAGCGCTGGGCCAGCAGAAGGGATACCGCCTTGATCCGCTGGTATTCGATCAGCTGCCCTTCCAGCTCTTTTTTGAGGACGGCCGCCTCCTCATGCCGGGGGAGAAGGGACACGGTTTTGATGTAGACCAGCCGCGCCGCCATCTCCAGAAAAGCGGAGCTGATCTCCAGATCGGCCTTTTGCATCTGCTCCATATAGCCGAGATATTGATCAAGGAGCCTGCCGATCTCAATGTCGGTGATCTTCATTTTGTGCCGCGCAATCAGGTGCAGCAGCAGCTCCAGCGGCCCTTCGAACACCGGGAGATGAAACTGAAGCTCATCCATTATAAAAACAGCCTCCAGATAACATTAATCCACCCGGTCAGGAAGTCCAGCGCCGAAAACGCCGCCCGGCGGCAGATGGCCAGGGGCGTATTTAAGAGCCCGAAATAGACCGCCGCCATCAGCACCAGCATAATGATCCGCTCGTACCGCATGATCGAAAAGTAGGTTCGCTCCGGCAGCACCAGGTTTAATATCCGCGATCCGTCCAGCGGCGGCACCGGGAGCAGGTTGAATACCGCTAGGCCGACGTTTAAGGAGACCATGATACTGAAAATGTTCATCAGGTTCTGGGTCAGGATGCCGGACGCGTAAAAGTCGAGGATGCTGCTGATTTTCCAGCCGATCATGCATAGGTAGGCCAGCAGCAGGTTGGACACCGGCCCCGCCAGGGAGGAAATCGCCATTCCCCATTTGGGGCGCTTGAAGTTATTGGGGTTGATCGGAACCGGCTTTGCCCAGCCGATGCCGGTCAGCAGCATCAGGATCGCGCCGAACGGGTCGAGGTGTGCCAGCGGGTTTAAGGTCATCCGGCCCTGGTACCGGGCAGTCGAGTCGCCCAGCTTATTCGCCGTCCAGGCATGGGCAAATTCGTGGAAAGGAAGCGCGGTCAGGATCGCGACCCCGTAGATCAGATAGCGGTAAAGATTTTGGATTAGAGCAGTATTCATACTTGGTTCCCTTTCTGTGTGTACGCTTTTTCATAAAGAGGGTAACTGAATAAATTCTTTTATTGCGGCAGCAGCCTGTTCTGAGGTCATAAGATCGCCGTCAAGGCTAACTTTCCCATATTTTTTGGCTGGCAGGAAAAGAATGTCTGGAGTATCGGCAGAGTGCTCAGCAAGGATTGTTTGAAAATGTTCCCGGTTTGTATTACTGACTACGATATATTTTTTAGGAATCTGTTCATATTTTGCGGACAGATCTGGGTGCTTTTGGAAATAGCATTGGCTTCTTTCACTGAACACGAAAAAATTTGCGGGAGGATAATCACAATAGTTTGGAAGAATGAAGTAAGTGAATGTGCTATTTACAATCGAATCAATCAGTTCGTATTCCTTATCCTTTATCCATGGGCAGGTATCTTGGCTGCGAAAGCATTCGTAGGAGCAATTTCCACAGGGGTGAATTTCAAAATCGGAAAATAGATATCGTTTAGCTTGGGGTAGGACAGAGCATATCCACCGGCTGATCTGTTCACAGTTCCCGTTTTTCCTGGAACTAAACGAAACAACGCATATTCCCATGTGAAATCATCAGGCCTTTCAGTTTTATCCTAAACGGGGAAAAGGAAAATTCTTGACAAATAAACCCAATAGTATTATACTAATAAGGCCGGTAAAATTCAAGTATAGTCGCAGGGAATTTACTTAAAATTCACCGTGTAAAATTTTTTCAAGGAAATTTTGCAAAAAGACTTGCTTTTTTTGCCGATATCTGATAGAATATTATCGTTATGTGAAAATTAGAAGGAGGTGCAGAAAATGGCTAAATGTGATTTCTGCGGTAAGGACGTTGCTTTTGGAATCAAGGTATCCCACTCGCATAGACGTACCAACAGAACTTGGAAACCCAACGTTATGAAGGTTAAGGCAATCGTCGACGGCAAACCCTGCCGTGTTCACGCCTGCACCCGCTGCCTGCGTTCCGGTAAGGTTACCAGAGCGTAAGCTGGCGTATTGACGTATACATGCAAACGAAAGCACAGGTTTTTGCCTGTGCTTTTTGTTGTTTTGACGGGAATCGGCCTTTTTTTCTGTAGGATTTTTCTCTGGAACACAGGTGAAGAATGTGCTATAATAGTTACGTCACAATATGACAAAACTATTATAGAAAGGCTGATTTTTTATGGTATCGATGAACACCTTTGAAGACAATTTTGATATCCGCAAGATTTCGCCCAATACCTGGGTCATTGGCACGAAATATCCGGCGACCCCGATGGGCTGCGACTGCTACCTGCTGGAATGCGACGACTGCTGCGTCCTGATCGACTCTGGGATGAGCAAGCTGAATATCCATGACTATATCCGCGCGACCGGCGTGACCGAAAAACCGGTTGCTGCGGTCATCAATACCCATTCTCATTTTGACCATACCGGCGGCAACGGGTATTTCCCGAAGGTTTATATGAATCCCATCGGTGAAAAGGGCGCCAAAACGCCTTTTGACGGCAATGTAGAGGATTATCCGCTGGATTATGAAATTACGCCGGTTCATGAGGGCGATGTATTGGAATTCGCGGGGCGTCCGCTGGAGATTTTTGAGATCGGCGCGCATAATCCGGCTTCGATCGCGATTTTGGACCGGAAAAACCGGATGCTCTTTACAGGGGACGAGCTGGAGACGGGCTGGTGCAATATCAATGTGACCTCTCGGCCTACCCCCGGCGCGACCGTCGAGAACCATTACCGGAATATGAAAAAGCTGTATGCCCTGTATGACCAGTTTGATTGGATCTGCCCCGGCCATCACGGCATGCCGGTAGATAAATCGACCCTCCTCGAGATTATGCATGCGGATGAACTGATCCTTTCGGGTGATTTCGGCTCGGACGATGTTCCGGCGAAAGCTGGCCCGACGAATAAAATCGAAGGGTTCCGCGTGATGCGGTATAAATCCGCGCATATCGGCTTTAATGTGAACTGTGTGTATGACCCGAAATAAGAGAAATGTGACAAAACTATTATAGAAAGGCTGATTTTGATGGTATCGATGAACACCTTTGAAGACAATTTTGATATCCGCAAGATATCACCCAATACCTGGGTTATTGGAACCAAATATCCGGCGACTCCCTGGGGCTGCGACTGCTATCTGCTGGAATGCGACGACTGCTGCGTCCTGATCGACTCGGGCATGAGCAAGCTGAACATCCATGATTATATCCTCGCTACCGGTGTGACCGATAAGCCGGTGGTTGCGGTCATCAACACCCATTCTCATTTTGACCATACCGGCGGCAACGGGTATTTTCCCAAGGTTTATATGAACCCCGTCGGCGAAAAGGACGCCAAGACACCTTTTGGAGCCAATGCGGAGGATTATCCGCTGGACTATGAGATTACGCCGGTTCATGAGGGGGATGTGCTGGAATTCGCGGGACGTCCGCTGGAAATTTTTGAGATCGGCGCGCACTGCAAGGCTTCGATCGCGATTTTAGACCGGAAAAACCGGATGCTCTTTACGGGAGACGAGCTGGAAACAGGCTGGTGCAACATTAATACGAGGGGCGAACCGATCCCCGGCGGGACCGTTGAAAATCATTACCGGAACATGAAGAAGCTGTATGCCCTGTATGATCAGTATGATTGGATCTGCCCCGGCCATCACGGTATGCCGGTAGACAAATCGACCCTTTTGGAGATTATGCACGCGGACGAGCTAATCCTGTCCGGCGATTTTGGTTCGGACGATGTCCCGGCAAAGGCAGGCCCGACGAACAAAATTGAAGGGTTCCGGGTAATGCGGTATAAATCCGCTCATATCGGCTTTAATGTCAACTGCGTGTATGACCCGAAATAAGAGAAATGTAACGAAACCGTGATAGAAAGGCTGATTTTTATGGTATCGATGAACACCTTTGAAGACAATTTTGATATCCGCAAGATTTCGCCCAATACCTGGGTCATTGGCACGAAATATCCGGCGACCCCGATGGGCTGCGACTGCTACCTGCTGGAATGCGACGACTGCTGCGTCCTGATCGACTCTGGGATGAGCAAGCTGAATATCCATGACTATATCCGCGCGACCGGCGTGACCGAAAAACCGGTTGCTGCGGTCATCAATACCCATTCTCATTTTGACCATACCGGCGGCAACGGGTATTTCCCGAAGGTTTATATGAATCCCATCGGTGAAAAGGGCGCCAAAACGCCTTTTGACGGCAATGTAGAGGATTATCCGCTGGATTATGAAATTACGCCGGTTCATGAGGGCGATGTATTGGAATTCGCGGGGCGTCCGCTGGAGATTTTTGAGATCGGCGCGCATAATCCGGCTTCGATCGCGATTTTGGACCGGAAAAACCGGATGCTCTTTACAGGGGACGAGCTGGAGACGGGCTGGTGCAATATCAATGTGACCTCTCGGCCTACCCCCGGCGCGACCGTCGAGAACCATTACCGGAATATGAAAAAGCTGTATGCCCTGTATGACCAGTTTGATTGGATCTGCCCCGGCCATCACGGCATGCCGGTAGATAAATCGACCCTCCTCGAGATTATGCATGCGGATGAACTGATCCTTTCGGGTGATTTCGGCTCGGACGATGTTCCGGCGAAAGCTGGCCCGACGAATAAAATCGAAGGGTTCCGCGTGATGCGGTATAAATCCGCGCATATCGGCTTTAATGTGAACTGTGTGTATGACCCGAAATAAGAGAAATGTGACAAAACTATTATAGAAAGGCTGATTTTGATGGTATCGATGAACACCTTTGAAGACAATTTTGATATCCGCAAGATATCACCCAATACCTGGGTTATTGGAACCAAATATCCGGCGACTCCCTGGGGCTGCGACTGCTATCTGCTGGAATGCGACGACTGCTGCGTCCTGATCGACTCGGGCATGAGCAAGCTGAACATCCATGATTATATCCTCGCTACCGGTGTGACCGATAAGCCGGTGGTTGCGGTCATCAACACCCATTCTCATTTTGACCATACCGGCGGCAACGGGTATTTTCCCAAGGTTTATATGAACCCCGTCGGCGAAAAGGACGCCAAGACACCTTTTGGAGCCAATGCGGAGGATTATCCGCTGGACTATGAGATTACGCCGGTTCATGAGGGGGATGTGCTGGAATTCGCGGGACGTCCGCTGGAAATTTTTGAGATCGGCGCGCACTGCAAGGCTTCGATCGCGATTTTAGACCGGAAAAACCGGATGCTCTTTACGGGAGACGAGCTGGAAACAGGCTGGTGCAACATTAATACGAGGGGCGAACCGATCCCCGGCGGGACCGTTGAAAATCATTACCGGAACATGAAGAAGCTGTATGCCCTGTATGATCAGTATGATTGGATCTGCCCCGGCCATCACGGTATGCCGGTAGACAAATCGACCCTTTTGGAGATTATGCACGCGGACGAGCTAATCTTGTCCGGCGATTTTGGTTCGGACGATATGCCGGGTAAACTCGGCCCGATCGGTAAAATTGAAGGAGTCCGTATCATGCGGTATAAATCTGCGCACATTGGCTTTAATGTGAACAGTGTGTATGACCCGAAATAAGAGATAGGATACAGTATGGCGCCTGTGCTCGGAGTAAGAGTGCAGGCGCCATTTTTGCCTTCAGATTAAATTTTGGGATAACGGTTGCATTTTGGTCGGGCGTTTGCTATAATGAGAATATCAATCAAATATTTACTTTTTGAGTGCCCCTTTTCGGAAGGGGATAATAGGGAATCGGGTGAAAATCCCGAGCGATCCGGTCACTGTGAACGGGGAGCCGTACCGTATTTTGTCATTGCCCATCTGGGTGAGAAGGCGCGGTAGGCGTTGATCCAAAGCCAGGAGACCTGCTCAGAAGGAACGGTGAGGTATCTTCCGCAGAAAGTAGCTCATCTGAAATGTCGGCAAGAAGGGCCTGTGCGGGCGCTTCTGCTTTTGCTGTACATATTTTCAGATCAGCCGCTTTCCTTTCATCAGGGAAAGCGGCTTTGTTTTGCGCTGCGGTGATATAAAAAAGAAATGGAAAAGGAGACGTTTGATCATGAAAAAAGGAAAATCCATTCTTTGCTTGCTGACAGCGCTTATCATGTCGCTGTCCCTGGCAGCCTGCGGGGGAAAGGACGTGGGCAGCACAGCGTCCAGTACCGGCAATACTTCCGAGTCCAGCGTCGAGCCGTCGGGCGAAAGCACATCCGAATCCACGCCGTCAGCGGAATCGTCGGAACCTGAAGCATCTGAAACGGATCCGGAGGAGGAAAGCAATTACCCGGTGACCGTCACGACCTATGACTATGAAGGTAATGAGATTCTCACGACCTACGAAAAGGCTCCGGAAAGGGTCGTCTGCGTCTATCAGGGATGCATCGAGACGATGATCGCCCTGGGTCTTGAGGACCATGTCATCGCGTCCTATGGACTGGACAATCCGGTCAAAGAGGAGTGGGAGGAAGGCCTTGGGAAGATGAACTATAATGAGGAGGTCTTTGCGCCCGATAAAGAGACGGTGCTGATGATGGAGCCGGACCTGATCTTCTCCTGGGGTTCGCTGTTCAGCGACAAAAACCTCGGCAACCAAACCGAGTGGATTGAAAACGGCACCAATACCTACATCAGCACCAACACCCGCCGGGGCGGACATGATCGGACGCTGGAAAACGAGTATACCGACCTTATAAACATCGGCCGCATCTTCGGCGTGGAAGAAAAGGCACAGGCGCTGGTCGACGAGATGAAGAACGAGATTGCGCAAGTGCAGGAGCAGACCGCCGGGCAGGAATCCCCGAAGGTCGCGGTCATTGAATTCCTGGGGGACAGCATCAGCAATTACGGTGCCAGTCAGCTGGGCGGCAGCATGATCGAAGCCCTGGGCGGGACACTGGCCGACTCCGATGCTTCTGAGCTAGGCAAGGAAGACCTGCTGGTACTGAATCCCGATGTCATTTTCGTCGTATACATGGCCCGCACAGAGAACGTCGAAGCGGAAATGAAGGCCAAGGTGCTGGAGGATCCGTCCTTCGCGGATCTGTCCGCCGTACAAAACGGCCGCGTTTACACGATCATGCTGGGCGATATGTACGCTTCTACTGTCCGTTCAATCGATGGCATCCGGACGTTTGCGGCCGGGATGTACCCCGACCTGTACGAATAAGCGATGAAAGGGAAGAAAACGGGGACAGGGCTGCTGAAGGGGACACCGGCGGCGGTGATCAGCATCATCGTCCTGGTAATCCTGCTGGGCTTTTCCCTGCTCGCGGCCGTAACCTTCGGCTCGACCGACATCCCGATCGGTGACGTATACGGGGTGATCTCTGGAAAACTTTACCATCTGTTCTTCTGCTGGGACAGCAGCAGGGGGGACGGGAACCTGTTCCGGGCAGTCTGGTATATCCGGCTGCCCCGGCTGATTTTGGCGGCGGCGGTTGGCGCCGGGCTGGCAACCTGCGGCGTGGTCATGCAGGCGATTGTGAAAAACCCGCTGGCGGACCCATATGTGCTGGGCATTTCCTCTGGGGCCTCCCTGGGCGCGACGTCTGCCATCATGCTGGGAGTCGGTACGGTATTTGGCAGCAACTCGATCGGCGTCATGGCTTTTTTGGGGGCGTTTCTGATCTCGCTGGCGGTCGTGGGGCTGGCCAATGTCGGCGGCCGGGCCAATTCAGTGAAGCTATTGCTGGCCGGAACGGCCCTAAGCTCGGTGTGCAGCGCCTTTTCCAGCTTCATCGTTTACATCGCCCATGACAGGGAAGGGATGCAGACGGTGACCTATTGGATGATGGGTGCCCTGGGCGGGGCGACCTGGGAGACGGACGGAGCCGTCTTACTGGTCGTTGCGGCGGGCATCTGCTTTTTCCTGACCCAGTACCGGACGCTGAACCTGATGCTTTTAGGGGATGAAACCTCGATCACCCTGGGAACAGACCTCCATAAATGGCGGCAGCTGTATCTTCTGGTATCGGCGGCGATCGTCGGCTTTGCGGTATACGCGGCGGGGATGATCGGCTTTGTTGGCTTAGTAATTCCCCATATTGTCCGGATGTTTTACGGGACCGACCATAAGCGCCTGCTGCCGATTTCCGCTTTGACCGGCGCGATTTTCCTGATCTGGGCGGATGTGGCCTGCCGTACGGTCATTCCGGGGCAAGAGCTGCCGATCGGCATCCTGACCTCGATGATCGGTGCGCCCTGCTTCATCTACCTGATGGTGCGGAAGCGCTATGGATTTGGAGGTGGGGACTGATGGAGCTTCAGGCAAAGGCGGTTACGGCCTTCCTCGGCGGGAACCAGATTTTAAAGGGCGTTGATATCCGGGCGGGTGCCCATGATTTTATCGGCGTCATCGGCCCCAACGGCAGCGGGAAAAGCACGCTTCTCAAATGCATCTACCGGGTGCTGGAGCCGTCCGGCGGGGCGGTGCTGCTAGACGGAAAGCCGCTGAAAGAATATTCCTATCGGGAATCCGCCAAGCAGGTTGCGGTTTTGGCGCAGCATAACTTTTATAACTTTGATTTTTCGGTTCAGGATGTCGTGCTGATGGGCCGCTCTCCCCATAAACGCCCTTTGGAGCGGGACAACGCCGAGGATTACCGGATTGTCCGGGAGGCGCTTGAGCAGGTCGGGATGGCGTCCTTCCGGGAACGGAGCTTTTCGACCCTTTCAGGCGGGGAACAGCAGCGGGTGATCCTTGCCCGCGCCCTGGCCCAGCAGACGCCCTGCCTGGTGCTGGACGAGCCGACCAACCATCTGGATATCAAGTACCAGCTCCAGCTGATGGACATCGTCAAAAACCTAAACCGCACGATCATTTCGGCTGTCCATGACCTGAACATCGCGGCCATGTACTGCACCTGGATTTACGTGATGAAGGACGGGCGGGTAGTGGCGTCTGGGACACCCGAAAAGGTTTTGACGCCGGAGCTGATCCGGGAGGTGTACGAGGTGGAGGCCGAGGTTTTCCGAGACCGGCAGGGTGTCCTGCGAATCCTTTACTACCCGAGCAGTCAGAAAACGGAGGAAAACGCATGAAGAAAATAGCGATCTTTGCCTGCGGGAACGCAAACGATGTATGTGCCGGGGTATCCTGTCTGGAAGCGCTGGAGGGAAGGCGCGCATATTTTCAGGAATATGCGGGGGAAGAGGTAAAGCTGTGCGCCTTCCTTCGGTGCAGCCACTGCGGCATAGACCCGGAGGACGATCCGGGCATGATGGAAAAGCTGGAACGGATCGTCCGCTGCGGTGTAGAGACCGTCCATGTGGGCGTCTGCGCCCACAGGCGGGACGGAAGCCTATGTCCTCATATGGAAAAGGCGGCCAGATGGATGGAAAACCGCGGCGTTTCGATCATATGGGGAACCCATTGACAGGGCACGAAAAAATTTTGCGGTGGGCACAGCAGTGTCCGCCGTCTTTTTGTACACCGGTCCGTGACCGTGCCACACAGCGTCCCACCGGGACACCGGCGGGGAGGTAAGCGCGTAAAATGAGGGTAGGTAGGTTTGTCTTTTGTGGTTCCGTAGGAATCGGCGGACATCCCGTCCGTCCGCCGAAACAAAAGACACGTAATGCCGTTAGGCATTGGAACACAATAACACGTGACTGTAAATTCAGAAACCGCCGCTCATGCTCTGGATGAATGATGGCGGCATCGAACCGCCATCATCCATGCGAGATTCCCTTAATATGGGTTTAGTTTTCCTCCGGAAAGCGGCGCTCATCCTGATTTATTGGACGCGAAAAGGGTAGCTGTATAACTATAGGTCACATGAAATGAAAAGCGTAAGGAGTTACGCGGCCTTTGAAGAAGGCTCGTTGTCCTGGCGGACAACTGTGAAACTATCCTGTCACCGTCTCCGTTAGATAGTGAAAACCATTGCCCAGCTGCTCTGCGCAGCTGTCGAACGACAGAGTAGATTGTTTACAAGTAATCGAACACACAGAAGAAATCTTCTGAACCGCCGTCTGTACCCGGCGCGCTCCGCCGCTCCCAAAAATAGTTGACCGAGCGGATTGCGTAGCAGGAGCGAACAGCGTGAACTAAAAGCTTTCGCCCAGCTTTTTCAAAAGGCTGGAAAAATTCATGGGGAATATCTTGACCGGCGCATGGAATGTTGGTATAATACTTTTGTATATGTATTGTAAAATAATATGGCCGAGGAAAATATATGATGAAATTCTCAGTTTTGATGAGCATCTATAAAAAAGAAAACCCTCTTTATTTTAAGGAATGTATCAGCAGTCTGCTGACCCAGACCCTTCCGCCGGACCAGATCGTGCTGGTCGAGGACGGGCCGCTGACGGACGAGCTGAACGAGGCAGTGCAGGAGTTTCAAAACCTCTGCCCGGTCTTAAAGATCGTCCCGTTTGCGCAAAACCGGGGGCTGGGGTATGCTCTGGCCGACGGGCTGAAGGCCTGCGATTATCCGCTGGTAGCCCGGATGGATACCGACGACATCGCGTTTCCTGACCGTTTTGAGCGGCAGGTGCGAGCGTTTGAGCGGGATCCCGAGCTGGATATCTGCGGCGGGCACGTGCTGGAATTTACCGGCAGCACCGATAACATCCTCCGCCGGAAAAAGGTCCCGGTGACCCATGAGGAGATCGTACGCTATGCCGGAAAGCGCAACCCCTTTAACCACCCCTGCGTCATGTATAAAAAGCAGGCGGTGCTGGACGCCGGGAATTACCAGGATATGCCGTGGTTCGAAGACTACTACCTTTGGGCGCGGATGCTGGCAAAGGGCGCGAGGGCCTATAACATTGACGATTTTATCCTCTATTTCCGCGCGGGCGAGGATATGCACCGGCGGCGCGGGGGCTGGAAGTATATGAAGGCCGCCGTAAAAGCCAGGTGGCGGATCTACCGGCTCGGCGTTTCGAGCCTGCCGGACTTTTTGTACGCGACCTGTGCGCAGATTGCCGTCAGCCTGATGCCCAATTCTCTGCGCGCCCGCTTCTATGGGAAGGTCCTGCGCAAATAACCCCCAAAGGAACCGACATCGATGAATAAGAAACTTCTGCGCCGTTTGACCGGCGTTTTATCCGCTGTAAACCGGCTGATCCCAAAAAATAAAAAGAAGATCGTGTTTTACAGCAATATGGGCTTCCGGGACAACGTCAAAGCGGTTTATGATGAGCTGCTGACCCATCCGGAAGCGAAAAACTATCAGATAATCTGCTCCCTGGACGACGCACCGCTCTGGGAAGCGCTGCCGCATCCTGACAACGTCCGCTTCACCTCCAACACCGGCGGCGTGCGGCATTTCCTGACCGGCAAGTACTTTTTCTACAGCTTCGGCAAGTACCCGATTAAACCGGCCCCGTCCCAGATGGTTGTCAATCTCTGGCACGGGTCCCCGCTGAAAAAGATCGGAAACTATGAAGACGATGAGGACCAGAACTTTTTCACTTATGTCTTGGCTGCTTCGGACTTTTTTGTCCCGATTATGCGAAAGGCGTTTACCTGCCGCCCGGAACAGGTGGTCGTCTGCGGGCATCCCCGCAACGACGCGATGTTTTCCCCCGGCCAGCCGCTTCGGCAGCTGGGGATAGACGAGAATTATGATAAGCTGATCCTCTGGCTGCCGACCTTCCGCCAGTCCGCCTTTCTCGGGGACAGTGACACGGTGGCTAAGTCCGGTACCGGCCTGCCGATTTTGGAGAGCCGGGAGGAGATGGAGAAGGTCAATGGGCTGCTGAAAGAGCGAAACGCCCTGATGATCGCGAAAATCCATCCGGCCCAGGATTTGTCCCTGATCGACCTGGAGGGCTTTTCCAACATCCGCATCCTGACCAACGACCAGATGCAGAAAGCGGGCTGCAACCTCTATAGCCTTCTGGGTGTGTCGGACGGGCTGTTGACCGATTACTCATCGGTTTATTTTGACTATCTCTTGTTAAACCGCCCAATCGGCTTCACGGTCGACGATATCGAGGAGTACCGCCGGACAAGAGGTTTTGTGGTGGACGACCCTTACTCGCTGATGCCGGGGCTGTTTATCCATACGCCTGGGGAGTTTCTGGCCTTTATGGAGGAACTGCTGGACGGGAAGGATGCCTGCCGCGAACAGCGCGCCAAGGTCGCAGCCCTGACCAACCGTTATCCCGGCGGACAGGACGCGGAGCGGGCCTTAAAAATTGCGGGCATCCTGTAAAACATATCTCCAAAATGCACCGCCCTTAACCGGCGCGAAGAAGAAAGTTTCGCCAGCCCTTGCAAAGGCTGAAAGAAAGGAATAAAACAGATATGAAAAAGGTTATCACATACGGGACCTTTGACCTGCTGCATTACGGGCACATCAACCTCCTGCGGCGGGCGAAGGAACTGGGGGACTATCTGATCGTCGCCCTGTCTACTGATGAGTTCAACCGCGGCAAGGGGAAAGAGTGCTACTTTTCCTACGAGGAACGCAAGGCGCTGGTCGAATCGATCCGCTATGTCGATTTGGTCATCCCGGAAACCTGCTGGGAGCAGAAAACCGAGGATGTAAAGGAATTTAAGGTCGACGTATTTGTCATGGGCAACGACTGGGAAGGAAAGTTTGACTTCCTAAAGGACCAGTGCGAGGTCGTTTATCTCCCGCGGACGCCGGAAATTTCCACGACGAAAATCAAAAACGACCTGTTTCACCCGGCAAAAAAACAGAAGGGATGGAAACGACACCGATGAATCAAAATGAACAAAATTTCCCTCTCCCTGGCTATGATGGGCCGGCTGAGCATGAGCAGGTCCCCGGCGGGGTTTTGCCGTCGGCGGACGAATTTGCATCGCTGTATGAACAGCCGGGCGCCGTCCCCACCCGCCCGATCAAGGTGCTGATGGGGGTCATCGGCAGCGGAAACGGCGGGATGTCCACCTACGCGGTCAAGCTGTTTACCCGGCTGCCCGAGAGCCTTTATGACGTGACCTTCCTTTCGACCGTCGAGCATCCGTTTTTTGAACATGAGATCCGCGCCCATTACGGCAAGATCAAGGTGATCCCTTCCCGCAGCCGCCATCCGCTGGCCCATAAAAGGGCGCTGCGGGAGATTATGGCCGAGACAAAATACGACGTCTGCCATATCCACCTTTCGAGTGCCAGCAACATTGAACCGTTAAAGGCGGCTGTAAACGCGGAAATCCCGGTCGTCCTCGCCCATATCCATTCATCCGAGGTAGAGGGGAATTTCCTGGCAAAGCTGATGCATAAGCGGAATGTGAAAAAGCTTGCCGCGATGCCGGTTGCCCGACTCGCCTGCTCCGATGCGGCGGGGAAGTTTGCCTACGGCAGTGCTTCTTATACCGTTGTCCCCAACGGGGTCGATCTGGAGCGGTTTTACTGGGACGAAGGGCGGCGGATGCGTTTCCGCAGCTACCACCATATCCCGCAGGACGCTTTTGTCCTGGGCCATGTAGGTCGGTTCGTGCCGGTTAAAAACCAGGCCTTCCTGCTGGAGCTGTTTGCCGAGGTTCGGAAACAAAAAGAAGGGGCCAAGCTGCTGCTGTGCGGGGACGGCCCGCTGCTGGATGAGATGAAGCAAAAGGCCGAGTCGATGGGAATCGCAGAGGACGTTGTTTTCACCGGCAATATCGTCAACCCGCAGGATGCCTACTGCGCGATGGACGTGATGGTGCTGCCCTCGCTGTTTGAGGGATTCCCGCTGACGGTAGTCGAGGGGTACGCCTCCGGCCTGCCCTGCCTGGTGTCCGACACGGTGACGAAAGAGGTCGGGCTGGCTCCACTGGTTGGGTTCTTCTCGCTGCAGGACGATAGGGCGGCACTGGCCGGGAAGGTAGTAGGGCTTGTCCAGCCGGAACGCCGCAGCTACGCTTCTGAGCTGCGGGCGGCCGGATTTGACGCGGCGACGCAGGTAAAGCGGATGGAAAAACGCTACCACGGCGAAATCGAGGGGGAGGGTGTTTGATGGAAAAAACCGGTCTTCGCAAGGTGCTGGATACCGTGCTGAACCATAATCTGTACCGTTTAGTCGTGCTGGTCATGGTCGTGCTGCGCACCTGCGCCTTTTTAAACCCGGTGATTGGGCCGCTTGTCAAGTTTACGCTTCTTTGGTCGGCGGCGATTTTGGTGAAGGATTTGTTCACCGAACGGCTGTTTATGACCAACCGGTTCCGGGGGATTTTGTACCTGTTCCTGATTTCCTACGGGGTTACGGCCCTGGTCAACCACGGGCAGAACTTTGCCCGCAACCTGGTCATGTGGGCCTATATCATCAGCAATATGCTGGTCATGTACAGCTACGACCTAAAGACCTCGCCCGGGACGGTCAAAAAGGAACTGCTGCGGTTTAACCACACCTTTATGCTGGCGACCTTTATCGGCCAGCTGATCAGCCTGATCACCTTCTTCTTTAATATCACCTTTGCCTATTCGGTGGGCGGGTCGGTTTATTACTACGGCGTCTATCAGGGGCGGATCTGGGGGTTTTATACCAATCCCAACGCTGCGAGCTTTTTCATGGTAATCAACCTGATGCTGACCGTCGTGTCGCTGATCATCCAGAAGGAAAACCTGCCCAGGCGGTGGAAATGGTTTTACCTGGTCAATAATCTTGTCCAGCTGCTGATCCTGTTCCTCTGCAACTCCCGTACCAGTATTTTCACCCTTTGCTTTTATGTCGTCGTGCTGGTGGTGCTGATGACCCTGCCGGATATCCTCTATTGTAAAGATAAGCCGCAGCGCAAGAAGCAGATCGGCCGGACGGTTTTTGTCTCGATTGTGCTGCCGCTGGCGCTGCTGGGGACGCACACCTACGCGCTGGACATCCTGCCGAAATTTGTATTGACCACCTCCTTCTCCGAGCAGATCAACGAGACGCTGGAGGAAGTGACCCAGACCAGCTCAGACGCGGCGATCACGGCCGGGGATGTCGAGCTGGAGCGCGAGGATTACGGCACCCAGTTCGGCGGCCGGTATTTCCTCTGGCAGGCGGGCATTGAAATGATCAAGGATAACCCCCTCTTCGGCGTCGGGAGCGACAACGTCCCGGTCGAGGCGTACCGCTATGCTGCCCGCTATTATACCCCCTTTGGGGAGGATATCTATCTGCCCGGCGTGTCCGGCGGGCTACACAACCTCTTTTTCCAGATCACTGCCGCGTCCGGCTTTGTCGGTCTTGCCGCTTTTGTGATCTTCGGCATACTGGTGCTGCAGCGGGTCATCCGGTATTATATCTGGATGATTAAGGAACACCGGTTTAACCAACTGGTGGTCGCCTGTATCTGCGTCGTGCTGATTATCCTCTTGCGGACGATGACCGACACCGGCATTATCTACGGGATTTACTATCTCGGCGTCGTCTTCTGGACCTATATGAGCACGGTGGTCTATTTTATGGACAGCGAATTTAAAGCCGGCAGAAAGCCGCTTTTCGCCGCAATCCACGACCTGATTTTCGTCCGGAAGAACCCTGGTGTCCGGGAAAACAAACGGAAAAAGAAAGAAAAAGCCGAAAAGGAAGCGGCTCTCAAACAGACGGCTGCCGGTTTCGGCGACTAAAATACGCCCTGCCTGCGCGACAGGCAGGGCTTTGCTGCAAAGCGCGTAAAAAGGAGCTGAAAAACGTGGATCAAGCCACATTGAAACGGGTCCAGCAGACGGTCGACGAAATCCTGCTGGTGATCGACCGGCAGGCAAAGGCTTGCGGCGTGCCGTATTATCTGTTTTACGGCAGTGCGCTGGGGGCGGTGCGCCATCGTGGGTTTATCCCGTGGGACGACGATGCAGATATCGTGCTGTTCCGGAAGGATTTTGAAAAGCTGAATGCCTACTGGGCGGAGCACCCGGTGGATGGGTATTTTTATCAGGACACGGCGACCGACAAGGGCTACAACATCAAAATCACGAAAATCCGCAAAAACGGCACCGCCTTTGTTGAGCCGCAGGTCAAGGACCGGGATATGCACCATGGGATGTTCGTGGATATCTTTGTACTGGACGATTATGTGAAGAGCGTTTTTTGGCGGCATCTGACCGAATACATTACGATGTTTGATTATAATGCCAAGCGGCAGTATATTCCGGATCACGGAGCGGGAAGATTTGTCTACCCGGTCACCAATAAGCTGTTCCAAAGCGGGAAGCTTTTCCGGCTTTGGTATGAAAGGGTGTTTCCGAAGCTGAAAAAAGACGAGGGGATGTGTTCGGACATTGCCTCCTTTACCCATTCCCACCGGTATGATTTTAAGCGGGAATGGCTGGGGACGCCCCGGTATGTCACGTATGACGGTATTTCGCTGCCGGTCCCGGAAGATGCGGACAAATGCCTTACCGTCTGTTACGGCGACTATATGACCCCGCCGCCGCCGGAGCAGCAGGTCAGCAACCATAAGCTGTACTATATCTCATTTGAGGAGGAGTATCATCCGGAAAAGGGAGGGTGCTGATGTCGCGTTCGATTACGACCAACTCGATTTATAACTTTGTGCTGAAGGTGTTCCGGCTGATCGTGCCGGTGCTGGTCACGCCGTATATCCAGCGGCTGTTTGACCCCGGCCTGTACGGCTATTTCAACGACGCTACGACCTGGGTAGACTTTGCGCTGGTTTTCGGTTCCTTCGGCATTTACACCTATGCCATCCGGGAAGTCTCGGCGGTGCGCGACGACCGCGAACGGGTGCGGCAGCTGTATTCCAGCCTCTTTTCCCTGGGGCTGTGCACCAACCTGATTGTTATGCTCTGCTACGCGGCGGTCACCCTCTTTTCGGTCCATTCGATGGCCCGCGGCATCTATCTGGTGCTGGGCTTTAAGGTGCTGGCCAACGTGTTTATGGTCGAGTGGATCAACGAAGCGGGGGAAAACTACCGCTTTATTACCGTCAAGACAATCGTCGTCCGTTCCCTGTACCTGGTGGGGATTTTTGTCTTTATAAAAAAGCCGGAGGACGTCTTAAAGTACACGCTGCTGATTGTCTTGACCGATCTGCTCAACAATTTGATCAGCTTTGTCTACGTGACCAAACGTCTTGGCCTGACCGTAAAAGGGATCGCCTGGAAAGAGCACCTGCTGCCCCTTGTCAACATCCTGATCATCAGCAACATCAACCTCCTCTACACCTCCCTGGACAAGATGATCCTAGGGCAGGTCGGGGAGAAGATGATGGTCACCGTCTACAAGACCCCGCAGGACATCACCTATATGATCGGGCAGCTGCTGGCGTCGATTGTCATGGTCGCCGTGCCGCGCCTGGCCTACTACAGCGGCAACGGCCGGATGGACGATTATATGACCCTGCTAAACAAAAGCTACCACAGCTTTATGCTGGTGGTATTCCCGGCCTGCTGCGGGATCGCCTGCCTGGCGCCGGAGATCATGTGGATATACGGCGGCGGAAGGTACGACGCTTCGATCCCGGTGCTGATCGCCTTTGCCATCCGCACGACCGAAAGCGCGGTGTATACCATCTGTGCCAACCAGGTGCTCTATGTCCTCCATCAGGAGAAGTTCCTGGTGCGGGTGCTTTTAATCTGCGGGCTGTTAAACGTCGGGATGGACATTGGGCTGGTTGCTGTGGGGCATTACACGCCGCTGACGGCGATCGTCTCGACCTTCCTGGCGGAGGTGGTGCTGATGGCGGTCATCTTCTGGTATATCCGGGTCAAGCTCTTGATCCCGTTTCATTTTATCAGCAAGGAAAATATCCGCTATGTCGCAATTTCCCTCCTGTTTATCCCGATTACGCTTGGGATTCGGGCGCTGGGGCTGGGGTATATCTGGACGGCGGTTTTGTCGGTCGCGGTCTGCATGGCGCTTTATTTCGGCGCGCTGCTGCTCCTAAAGGACGAGATGATGGGATTTTTGACGAGGAAGGTATTGGATAAATTCAAACGGTAAGGATCGCGGAACTGCCGCTGTAAGGGAGTCTATGGAAAAAAAGATGCTTTTCAAACGGGTTTATCTGGAGATCGGGAACCTTTGCAATCTTCACTGCTCCTTTTGCTCCCCGCGGGTGCGCCCGCCACGGCGGATGACCCTTTCGGAGTTTACCCGGGCGGTGGAGCAGGTAAGGCCCTATACCGATTACCTCTATTTTCATATCAAGGGCGAGCCGCTGGTGCATCCGCAGCTTCCGGAGTTCCTTGCGGCCGCGACGGAAAGCGGCATGAAGGTGACGATCACGACCAACGGCACCCTTCTCCCGCAAAAGTGGGATATCCTCCTTTCCTCGCCCGCTGTCCGGCAGGTCAATCTTTCGCTGCACAGCTTTTCGGCCCATGAGGGGATCGACCCGGACGGGTATCTGGACGCCTGCATCGCTTTTGCGGGGGAAAATTCGGCGCGGGGGCGGTATATGACGATGCGTTTTTGGAACCTGTCGGGCGAGAGACAGGCAGATGAGGGGACACTCCATATCCTTTCCCGGATTCAGTCCGCATTCCCGGGACATGACGGCCTTTTAGAGCAGCTGAAAAGCCGCAGCGTCGCCCTTGGAAAGGGGATTTTCGTCAGCTTTGAGGAGGAGTTTGTCTGGCCGTCCTTGTCGCAGCCCTTTGTGTCGGAGGAGGGCTTTTGCCACGGCCTGCGGCAGATGATCGGGGTTTTGGCGGACGGGACGGTCGTGCCCTGCTGCCTGGACGCCGATGGGGAGGCGGCCCTGGGCAATCTTTTTACGGAGGAGCTTTCGGACATCCTCACCCGCGAACCGTTTCTGACAGCGCGCCGCGAATTTTACAACCGGAAGGCGGTTCTTCCCCTATGTCAGCATTGCAGCTACCGCACCCGTTTTGATCCCAGCCCCTTTAAAAAGGGGCTGGGCGGTCACGGACTGCTTTTGTCCGACGCGGCCGTGTCACAGCGAGCCAAATAAGTGAGAGCGTTCGACAAGCTCACGATCTTCGGATATCTTTTGTCCCGTTTGATGATTCAAGAATGGATGGGTGAACACGCGGAGAAGTTTTCAGTAGGCGTCAGGTTGGTGGTGTAAACCCGGAACAGCGGGGCCAGTTCCCTACAGTTATTTTGGTAAGTGATTCGAATGTACGGGAACGAGTGCGGATAGGGTGTGTGGCGGGCGGAGTACAAAAAAGCGTGCCGGGTACATACACTGAGAGAGCTTATTTGCGGCATTATGAATCGTTTGAGGATCTGTACGGCTTTGTGCAGGTCCTATTTTTATTGAAATTCGGTGTTTTGCCCGAAAAACAACATAAAAAACCGATATTTACTCTTGTATTTCCTGAAAAAATATGGCATACTGATCACATACTATATATTTTGTATGGCTGGGATGTGGATGATATGAAAAAAAGATGGATAGCTTTACTGGCGATGGGGCTGGCTGCGGCGCTGAACGGCTGCGCGCTGTTCCCCGACGAGGAGGAAACCCTCGCCCCGCCGTTAAAGGCGCCGGCAGCCGTCACCTATACGACTACGAAGGCCGAGCGGGGGGAGATTGTAGACAGCGTCAGCTTAAACGGGACCTTTATTGCGCCTGCGGCCTATGACCTCTCTTTCGGTATTCGGAGCGGGTATCTTTCGGAGATGGGGTTAAAGCCCTGGGACGAGGTAGAGGCCGGACAGGTTTTGGCGCGGCTGGACTCGGAGGAGCTGGAGCTGCAGATCGCACAGCAGGAGCTGGCTTTGGAGCGGGCGCAGATTGCCTACCGGATGGCCAAGAACGCTTCCGGTTCGGGCAGCGACGCGGCTCAGTTGGCCTGGATTGACGTGGAATCGGCTCAGCTGAATCTGGATCAGAGCAAGAAGGAGCTGGAAAACCTGACGATACATGCACCGATTGACGGCGTAGTCTCTTACATAACGGCGTCGACCGTTGGAGAATATATCCAGGGCCGGTCGACGGTGGTGCGGGTTGTCGATCCGTCGGAGCTGCAGGTCCAGTGCACCGGCGAGGATGCCGGGCAGTTCCCTTTGGGCAGCGAGGTGGTTTTGACCTATAACCGGGAGGAATACGCCGGGCGGGTGGTTATGACGACGCTGGAAAAGCCGGACGACGTCCAGATCGAAGGGTCTTTCGTCCGGGTGGCGATGGACGAGGAAATCCCGGAGGACAACCTGGAGCTGCTCGGAAAGTCGGTGACGGTCAAGCTGATCCGGGAAAAGAAGACGGACGCGGTTTTGGTGCCGCGCAATACCGTTTCCTCTTACGGCGGGGAGTCCTACGTGCTGGTGCTGGAGGACGGCGTCAAGAAGGAGCGCCCGGTTGAAGTCGGCATTAAGACCAGCTCAACCGTAGAGATTGTCTGCGGCCTGGAAGCCGGTGAAGAAGTCATTATCAAGTAACCGGAGGGAAGGGAGCATTTGATGTTTAATTTTGCATGGCGCAAGATGCTGAAAAACCGATGGCTGACCTTCAGCCTGCTGATCGGTTACATCATGGCGGTGGCCATTGTCAGCAGTATGCCGCTTTATTCCCATGCGATCCTGAACCGGCTGCTGGTCAAAGACCTGGAAACCTATCAGACCGATTCCGGCGTTTATCCGGGGCGGGTTTCGGTAGAGCAGACCCTGTCGACCCGGGATGCGCAGACGAAGATAAGCGGGTACGACAGCTGCAAGGATATTTTGCTGAACCGGATGCTGCCGGGGATTGGGCTGCCGGTGCAGCAGTCGGTCAACCTGGTCAGCGTGACGAACCTGAATATTGCGCACGTCACCGGGGAGAGGCTGAACAACGCGACGGCGACCCTCTCCGGGCTGAGCGGGCTGGGGGAGCACGTCACCCTTTTGGG
>CAYWRQ010000025.1:0-25262 GCA_964460915.1 uncultured Oscillospiraceae bacterium | reverse complement strand
AAAATCCTCGACCCTTACTCCATGACCGAGCCGGGTATTTCCGGAAAGGAACTGCTGGCATAACAAATTCCCGGCGGATGCATATCCTATACGTCCGCCGGGACTCTTCTTTTACAGCCACTGGTTAAAGGCCGTCTTGTCCTCGCTGCTGTATCCAGCATGGCGGTAAAAATTCAGCGTGCTTTCCAGCCTTGAGCCGGTGGCCAGGGTCAGCCGGTAACAGTTTTCCTTTAAGGCCAGCTCCTTTGCATAGGCAAGGCAGGCACTCCCGTAGCCCCTTCCCTGGTAATCGTCGTGGGTCACGACATTTTCGACGAGCGCGTACGGCCGTATCCCCCGCGTCAGGTTGGGCAGGATCACGCATACACAGGTCGAAACCAGCTTCCCGTCCTCCTCCGCGACAATAATATGGTGGTTCGGATCGTCCAGAATCTGTTTCCACACATTCAGCAGGTGCGCATCCAGCTTTGGCACCTCAGTTTCATGCAGATATAAATACAGCTCTAAAAGCTGCGGAAGGTCTCCCTCCGTTACTTCCCGTACCAGCATTTCCCATCCTCCTATGGTCAATATACATTCTCTCTAATTCCGCACTTTTCTATACACGAAACAGGATTTATTTCAGCGCCATCGTTTTATCATACGCCGCCTGGACCGCGTCCATGCCGAGGGCGCGGAAACCGCCCTTTTCCAGGGCGTGTACCCCTGCGATCGTCGTGCCGCCGGGCGAACAGACCGCATCCTTGAGGGAACCGGGATGCTCACCAGAGCGGAGCACCAGCTCTGCCGCGCCGGCCACCATCTGCGCCGCCAGCTGGACGGCCTTGGCCCTGGGCAGGCCGCACTCGACGCCGCCGTCGGCCAGCGCTTCGATGAACATATAGACATACGCCGGGCCGCAGCCGGACACCGCGCTGCCCGCGTCGATCAACGATTCCGGCAGCTGCTCCAGCCTTCCCGAGGGCTGCATTGCAGATAAAAACTCGTCCCATTCCCCTTCGGTCACGTCTTTGCCGGTGTAAAGGGTCATGCCTTTACCGATCGAAGCGGGCGTGTTGGGCATGATGCGAATGACCGGGTAATTCCCGCCGGCCATTTTGCAGATCGTTTCCATCGTCAGTCCTGCCGCCATGCTCACAAGAACCACCCGCTCGCCCTTCTCCTTCCGGGCAGCGAGGATTGGCGCAATCCCGCTCAGCATCCCCGCCATCATCTGCGGCTTGACGCCGAGGAAAAGATAGTCGGCCTTGGCGGCACAGGTTTGGTTATCGGTTACCTCCCCGCCGGTTTTTGTCCCTAAAGCGGCCGCTTTTTCGGGCGTGCGGTTGGAAAGGAGCAGCCGCCTGTCCCCGCCGGCCTTGCTGACCGCCATGGCCAGCGCGCCGCCCATATTGCCGGTTCCGATGAATCCGTATGTTGTCATTTTGATTCCCCCTGTTGTTTATCGAATCTGCCCGTCGCCGCGGATAATATATTTATAGGTCATCAGCTCCGCCAGACCCATCGGCCCTCTCGCGTGCAGCTTCTGGGTCGAAATGCCCATCTCGCAGCCCAAGCCGAACTCGCCGCCGTCGGTGAAGCGGGTCGAGCAGTTGACGTAGACGGCCGCCGAGTCGATCAGCGCCGTAAAGCGATCGGCGTTTTCCGGCGTCCGGGTTAAGATTGCTTCGCTGTGGCCGGTGGAGTGACGGGAAATATGGGCAATTGCTTCATCGACGCTGTCGACAATCCCCACCGCCAGGATATAGTCGAGAAATTCGGTGTCAAAATCCTGCTCCCCGGCAGGCGTCCCGTCAATCAGCTGCGCGGCGCGGCTGTCCAGCCGCAGCTCAACCGGAACCCTGCCCGCCGCCGCCCGGTCGTCCACCAGCGCCTTCTTGAGCATCGGCAGGAATACCGGTGCGATTGTACCGTGTACCAGCAGCACTTCCTCGGCGTTGCAGACCGACGGCCGGGAGGTCTTGGCGTTCTCGATAATTTTCACCGCCTGCGAAAGATCGGCCGTATCGTCCACGTAGATGTGGCAGATTCCGGTGCCGGTCTGGATACAGGGGACCTTTGCCTGTTCGACGCAGGCGCGGATCAGCCCTGCTCCCCCGCGCGGAATCAGCAGGTCAACCAGCCCCGCCGCCGTCATCAGCTCATAGGCACTCTGGCGGGTCGTATCCTCCACCAGCGAAACCAGCGTTTTCGGCAGGCCCACCGAAATAAGCCCCCGCCGCAGGGCACGGACAATCGCCATCGCCGAATGAAACGCCTCCTTCCCGCCCCGCAGGACACAGGCGCTCCCCGCTTTCAACGCCAGCGCCGCCGCGTCCGACGTAACATTTGGGCGGGATTCATAGATGATCGCGATCACGCCCATCGGGACGGCGGTCTTTTCGATCACCAGCCCGTTTGGACGCCGGATCCGCGAAAGCACCCGCGCAGGGTCCGGCAGCGCCGCAACCTCCCGGATGCCGTCCGCCATCCCCATAATCCGCGCAGGCGTCAGCTTCAGCCGGTCGAGCATCACTTCGGAAATGTGCCCTTTCGCCGCCTCCATGTCCCGCCCGTTCTCAGCCAGGATTTCATCCGATGAGGCAGTCAGCGCATCGGCCATCGCCAGCAGGGACGCGTTTTTCTTTTCCGTCCCGGCGGATAAAAGCGCCGGTGCCGCGGCCCGCGCCGCCTGTAAAATTTCTCTGGTTGTCATAGAATCTCCCTCCTTCTATGGTTATACGGATGTCGGGGTCCCGTAAAAACGGGTGCCGACCGCCTTCCCTTCTATGATATCATAAAGCAGCTCCGGTTTTGCGCCGTTGGCAATAATCATGTCGATGCCGGCCGCGTTGACCATCGAAGCGGCCTTTAATTTCGTCGCCATGCCGCCGGTGCCGAGAGAGGAACCCTCCCCGCCCGCCAGGGCAATGATCTCCGGGGTCAGGGCGTATACATCGTGGATCAGCTCCGCGCCCGGATTTTGGTGCGGGTCGGCGGTATACAGCCCCTCAATGTCCGAAAGGAGCACCAGCAAATCCGCCCCAACCGATACCGTCACCAGCGCGCCCATCGTATCGTTGTCAATCTCCAGCTCCTCGGTCGCGACGCTATCGTTTTCGTTGATGACCGGCAGGGCGCCCAGCTCTAGGAGCCTCGTCATCGTGTTCTGGAAATTGGCGCGGTGCCGCTCGTCCTGCAAGTCCAATACGGTCAGCAGGATCTGCGCAACCGTATGATTATATTCGGAAAATTCCTTGTTATAGGTATACATCAGTTCGCACTGCCCGACCGACGCGGCGGCCTGCTTGGTCGGGATATCGTGCGGCCGTTCCGTAAGGGACAGCTTGCCGATGCCCATGCCGATTGCGCCGGAAGAGACCAAAATGATTTCATGTCCTGCATTTTTCAGGTCGCTCAGCACCCGGCAGAGTTCCTCCACCCTCCGGATATTCAACATCCCGGTCGGATGGGCCAGCGTCGAGGTTCCGACCTTTACTACGATTTTCATGAATGTTCCTTCTCCTTTATCTGCTCCGTATAGATTGAACCTATTATATGCGAAATTTGCAGAAAAGTAAAGGTTTTCCTGCATATTTACAAAAAAGCATATATGATAAAATACCTGCCAGGATGTTCCCGACAGGTATTTTTCCTGCATATGCATTTTATCCGATGGTTTTTTCGAGGAAATACCGCCACTGTTTCCGCCACCAGGGCCAGTCGTGGTTGACGTCAAACCCCCAGTAGTCGAACCAGGCGGGGATCCCCCGCTGTGCCATGACCGTGTCCAGTTCCCTTGTGCCGACCAGCATCAGGTCCTCCCAGGCGCCCTGGCCCACACAGATGATGATCTTCGACTGGCGGTACAGCTCCATATACGGATGATGCTCCGGCATCCCGCGCAGGCTGTGCACCGGCGAGTTGTAATAGGTCAGTTCGTCGAAATAATCCGGGATCATCAGCTGCGGATTGTAGAGCCCGCTCATCGCAATCACCGCGTCAAACAAATCCGGACGGCGGAAGAAGAAATTGGCCGCGTGGTAGGCGCCCATCGAGCAGCCGGTCACCATCATCTTCTGGCCGCTGCCGTTTATCTCCATCAGCCGGGGGTACAGTTCCTCGACGACGTAATGAAACCAGGCTTCCTGCATCTGCATCCGGTAGTGGGGATCAGCCTGTTCATTCGACCAGGTTTCCTTGTCAATCGTATCGAAGGAAAAAAGCTGGATCCGCCCCGACTCGATATAATCCTGGCAGACCTCGACCATGCCGAAATTCGCAAAGTCATAATACCGCCCGTCCTGCGACGGAACCGCCAGCACCGGCTTGCCGCCGGTACCGTAGACAATAAACTCCATATCCCGGTTCAGGTAATGGGAATACTCTTTATAAACCCTTGTTTCCATTTACTCTACCTCAGCGTTTACATATTCTACAAAATGATCCAGCTGCTCCTGGGTCGACAGCCGGGCGATATAGAATCGGTCGCCCATCGCCCCGGCCAGGGCGGGGTCAAGGATGTCGGTCATCATAATCTGGCCCTGGAAATGCTCCATAACCTCCTCGTGGCTGTGGAGATAGTGCTTTTCGTTTCTTCTGCCGACATGGACGCCGTAAAACTTTTCCGGATAATCCGGCAGCGTCAGCCGGTCAAAGCAGACCATATCCGCCCAGCATTTATAAAAGTCGGTCGAGCAGGCATAGTTGATCATCTCGGGCGTGAAGCCGCCGGACGGGCGCATATTGACCTCCAGACCGACGATATCGCCCTTTTTGCCCAGCCCCTTCTTATCCTCCAGCAGGCGGAAAAATTCCAGGTGGGTGCAGCGGCTGCGGACGCCGAACGCCTTGACGCAGGCCCGCCCGGCGGCGCGGACATCATCCGCCAGCTGTTTGACAATATAAAAGACCACCTGGCTGCGGTCGTTGACCGAGTCCATGATCGAAACCGGGGTGATGTTGCCGGTTTCCAGCAGCGGCGTGCCGTGGGAATCGATGATCGAATCGTAGGAGCAGACCATGCCGTTGACGAACTCCTCCATGATATACTGGGTTGTCCAGCCGGAAGCGTAAAATTCCCGCAGCTGCTCCTCATTTTTCAGCTTATAGGTCGCGTTGGCGCCGACGCCGTTGTCCGGCTTGACAATGACCGGATAGCCGACCTCCTCGACGAATTTCAGGCCGTTTTCCAAGGTATCGACCAGATGGTACCGGGCCGTCGGGATACCGGCCTTTGCGTAATACGCCTTCATCGCCGATTTATGCTTGATCTTTTCCATGTCGGCGGTTTTCTGGCCGGAGGTGATGTTAAAATCGGTGCGGAGGGCCGCGTCCAGCTCCAGCCAGTACTCGTTGTTGGATTCCAGCCAGTCGATCTTGCCGTACTTAAACGTAAAATACGCCACCGCGCGGAGCATCTCGTCATAGTTTTCCATGCTGGAAACGCGGTAATATTCGGTCAGCGTTTCTTTCAGCTCGTCCTGCAGCTCCTCATACGGGGCGTCGCCGATTCCGAGGACGTTGGCGCCGTTTGCCTTCAGCTGGTAGCAGAAACGGTAGTAGTTGGTCGGGAAATGGGGAGAAATATAAATTACGTTCATCTTAAAGGTCCTTTCCTTTTTGTTTTCCTTTCATACGCCTAAATCCGGTCTGTCAACTTTCCATCCAGTTAGACAATTTTATTGTAGCACAGAATCTGAATATTTGCAATCCATTTGTTTATTTTGCAAGCACTAATTTTATTCTTGCGTTTTCTTCATTTTTGAGGGGAACAGTGCCATATTTCAGTCATTTTTCTACCTTTACCGCAAAATTTGTTATTTTTTAGCACTCATGACAATTTTTTCACAGTAAAATCAGCATTTTTCACAGTATTATCGGATCTGGTTTATTCCATACAAATACAAGTTCTTTGCTTCGGGAATCTGTACAGAACTCCAAAACTGCATGATTTCAGATTATTTTGCAAGACTGCCTATTGACTTCTTGCAAAAATCTTGCTATAATCGGACCATCGAAACCAAAACAAATATCAAATACGGAAAACAAAGGCGTTTGCATAGGGACATTTCTCGGCAGCGCCTTTTCTCTTTTCCAACAGGTTTCGTATAAAGGAGATTGATTGATATGAAAAAATTCCAGAAAGCACTTGCATTTTTTTGTGCCCTTGCCATGGTATCCAGCCTTACGGCGTGCGGCAGCTCTTCCGGCGGTTCCACCACAAACGCGACCGTTAAGCATATCGGCACCGGCTCCTCGATGCCGCCCTACTGTTCCCTCGACGACAACGGGGAGCTGCAGGGCTACGACGTCGCCGTCCTCAAAGAGCTGGACGAACGGCTCCCGCAGTATGATTTCGACATCCAGTACATGGACTTCTCGGCCCTGATCGTTTCGCTGGACGCGGGGCAGCTGGATATGGTTTCCCACCAGCTGGTCAAGAGCGAGGCCAGAAAGGAAAAATACCTTTTCCCCGAGCAGTACTACTGCCTCTCCCCGATGAGCCTGGCGGTCCCAACCGACAGCACCATCGCCACATTGGCCGACATGGCCGGCAAATCCCTCACCCTAAACCCGACTTCGTATGAATACACGATGCTCTCCGCTTGGAACGATGCCCATCCCGGCCAGGAGATGAACATTATCGCCGTATCCGACCTGTCCACCGCCGACAGCTTTAAACAGGTTGTCTCCGGTCAGGTTGACGCGGCCCTGACCTACGCCTCGACCTTTGAAAATGTCAACGCCGATTTAAACCTCGACCTCAAGCTGACCGACGTCGTCATGTGCGAGGACACCTACCAGATGTTCGGGGCCGATGAGCAGGAGTTCTGCGACGCGGTCGACGCGGAGCTGAAAAAGATGCTGGACGACGGTACCCTGAGCAAATTCTCGGACGAATATTTTGGCGAGGATATCTTCACCCTATACTCTGATATGATCGCAATCGTACCCGAAGACTAATCAAAACGGTCCGCCCGGAAAGAAGCGCTGATCTTTCCGGGCGGCCGAATAAGGGGGAACCAAAATGACCGATACCTTCCATCCCAGCTATATCCTGGAGTATATCCCAAAGATTTTGCAGGCCTTCCCGATGACCGTCTACATCCTGCTTTTGTCTCTGCTCTTTTCGCTCCTGATCGGCGCGGCGTTCGCTTTTCTGTCCCTGTCGGGGAAAAAAGCGGCCGTCACCATCGCAAAAGGGTATGTTTCCTTTATGCGCGGCGTCCCGACGCTGATCCTGATCTTCCTGATCTATCTGGGCCTGCCGCAGGTCCTGCGCAATTTCGGGATCGACATGAGCGGCATTTCCCTTTCGACCTATATTATCGCCTGCCTTTCCCTTTCCGTTTCGGCCAATATGTCGGAAATGATGCGGAGCGCCTACCTGGCGATCGACAAAGGCCAGCGGGAGGCGGCCTACTCGGTCGGCATGAGCCCCACGGCCGCCTTTTTCCGGATTATCTTCCCGCAGGCCCTCGGCGTCGCGATCCCGACCCTGGGCAACAACATCATCATGCTGTTTAAGGAAACCTCTCTCGCGTTCACCATCGGCGTCATCGACATGATGGGCAAGGCCAGGGCTGTTTCCGCCGCCAACTACGGCGCCACCAAGCTGGAAGTCTATATCGCCGCCGGCATCATCTTCTGGGCGCTCTGCTTCCTGATGGAAAAGGGCACCAAGCTGGTCGAAAAGGCCTATACCAAGGGCCGCAGGACATAAGGAGGAAGGATTTATGAATTTTCAGTTTATCAAAGAAGCGCTCCCCGAAGTCCTGGCGGCAATCCCCGTCACCTTTGAGATGGCGCTCGTGGCGACGCTCTTTGGCTGGATAATCGGGCTGCTGATCGCGCTGGTCCGGCGAAACAAAGTCCCCGTCCTGTCCCAGGTATGCGCCGTCTACGTTTCGTTTATCCGCGGCGTCCCGATGGTGATCCTGCTCTATGTCGCCTATTACGCCCTGCCGATCATGCTTTACAGCGCCTTCGGCATCGACACGACCGGCGTCCCCGCCATCGTCTATGCGATGGTCGCCCTCGCGATGGATCAGGCGGCCTATTCCTCCGAGGTGTTCCGCGCCTCCCTCGATGCGGTCAACAAAGGCCAGCTGGAGGCGGCCTGGTCGGTCGGCATGACCACCTGGCAGGCGATGACCAAAATTATCTTCCCGCAGGCCATGGCGGTCGCAATGCCCAACCTCTCCGGCCTGTTCGTCGGGCTGGTCAAGGGGACATCCCTTGCCTACTATGTGGGCGTATACGAGATTACGGCAACGGCTAACCTGCTGGCGAACCCCGGCCTGAACTTCATCGAAGCCTACGTCATGACCACCGTCATTTACGAGCTGATCAGCTTTGTCTGCAACAAGCTGTTCCAGATCCTTGAAACCCGTCTCAACCGCTTCCGCCCCAAGGCGACAGCTTAAACCGATAGGAGGCAAACCATATGAGCATGGTATCTTTACACAACATCCACAAGTCCTTTGGCAAGCAGCAGGTCTTAAACGGCGTGGATATGGAGATCGACGTCGGCGAGGTTGTCGTCATCCTTGGCCCGTCCGGTTCCGGGAAAACCACCCTGCTGCGCACCATCAACTTCCTTGACCCCGGGGACGAGGGCAGCGTGACCGTCGACGGCTATACGGTTGACTGCAAAAAGCACGCCAGGCCCCAGGTCCTGACCCTCCGCCGCAAGACCGCCATGGTCTTCCAAAACTACAACCTTTTCGCCAACAAGACGATCCTTGAAAACGTCATGGAAGGCCTGATTACCGTCAAGCGCCGTCCCAAGCCCGTTGCCGAGGAGATCAGCAAAAAGATGCTGACCAAGGTCGGGCTGCAGGAGCGCTTTGACTACTACCCCAGCGCCCTCTCCGGCGGCCAGCAGCAGCGCGCCGGGATCGCCCGGGCACTGGTTCTCGACCCGGACATCATCCTCTTTGACGAGCCGACCTCCGCCCTCGACCCCGAGCTGGTCGGCGAGGTGCTCAAAACCATCAAGGATATCGCCGAAACCGGCATTACGATGATCGTCGTCACCCACGAGATCGCCTTTGCAAAGGAAGTGGCCTCCCGCGTGGTTTATATGCAGGACGGCATCATCGTGGAACAAGGCCCGCCCTCCGAAATCCTTGTCCATCCCAAGGATCCCCGCACCCAGAAATTCCTGCGCAGGATCACCGACCCGCACCAGGATCCCAAGTACGTGGATGTACACGACGACGAGCCGCCAGCGGATGCATCCCAGGCAAAGGCAGGAGACTGATAATACGGATATGAAAGAGAAACAGAAAATCGTGATTTTTCAGGGCGATCCCGGAACCGGGGACCTGACCTTTGACGAGCTTCGGGCGCGCTGGGAGACGGGGCTGAAAGCGATTCCCCAGGCGGCAGAGTACCGGATGATCAAAACCCACCGTGGGATGGGACCGGAGGACTATTGGCGGGAGATCGGGGACGCGGACGCAGCGCTGGGGGTCTGGATCACCAAGGGGCTGATGACCGAGGAAAACTATGCATCCCACCCGCGTCTCCGCTACCTCTCCACCCTCTCCCACGGGTTCGAGGAATTTGACCGGGCGCTGACCCGGGCATACGGCCTGACCGTCACCAACACCGTCTACGGCGGCCATACGATTGCCCAGTACGCGATTGCCCTACTGCTCAACATCTGCCACAATATTCCCGCCCACGTCCAATATGCAAAGGAAGGGTACTGGGCGGCAAAGGAGGAAGGGATCCCCGCCCCTTTTATGAAAACCTTTACCCGGCAGATCGAGCTGTACGGCAAAACTTTCGGCGTGATCGGGCTGGGCAGCATCGGACTGCCGGCGGCGGAAATGGCGCGGGGCCTTGGGATGAAGGCGCTCGCCTACAGCCGCCGCAAAAAGGCGGGGCCACAGTATCGCTTTATCGAGCAGGTTTCCTTTGACGAGCTGCTCGCCCGCTCGGACGTGATCTCCCTCCACTGCCCATACTCGGCCGAGAACGATAAAATGATCAACCGGGAGACAATTGCCAAGATGAAGGACGGCGTAATCCTGATCAACACCGCCCGCGGCGGGCTGATCGACGAGGAGGCGCTGTATGAAGCGCTGATGAGCCGGAAGATCTACCGGGCTGGGCTGGACGTCCTGCGGGAAGAGCCGCCGAAAGAGAAGACGCCGCTCCTCTCCTGCCCCTATGCCGACATCACCGCCCATATCGCCTGGGTCCCGAAAGAATCCAGGCTGCGCGCCGTTGACCTTGCGCTGCACAACTACCGGTGCTGGCTGGAAGGAAGGCCGGAAAGCGTGATCAATTGACTGCATGAAAGGAAAGATTTTGATGGATATCACGAAGCTGACAACCAAAGCCATCCAGGCAAAGCCCGCGTCCCAGCGCCCCAGCCAGGCGCCCGGCTTTGACCCGTCTAAGCTGATCCGCATGGGCTTCAACGAAAATCCCTACGGGATGGCTCCGTGCGCCCTCGCCGCAATCCGGGAAACCGCGGCAGGCGCCAACAACTACCCCAACTTTTCCGCCGCCGCCTTAAAAAGCGCCCTGGCGGACTTTTACGGACTGACGCCTGAATACGTCATCACCGGCTCCGGCTCCAGCGCGATGATCGATATGCTGGGGGTTACCTTCCTGGAGGAAGGGGACGAGGTGCTCCTTTGTATGCCGACCTTTGCGGCGTTTCTGGATATGGCCTATCTAAACGGCGCTAAACCGGTCATCGTCCCGGTCACGGAAGACCAAAAATACGATCTGGCCGGGCTGAAAGCGGCCCTTACCGGCAAAACCAAAATGGTCGTCATCTGCAATCCCAACAACCCCACCGGCACCTACCTCCCCGCCGATGAAATCATGGCGTTTGTAAAGGAGCTCCCGGACCACATCCTTACGGTTGTGGACGAAGCCTATATCGAGTTCGCCGAAGCGCCCGACTGCAGGACGGTCACCCCGTATCTTCCCGCCTGCGAAAAGCCGATGATCGTGCTGAAAACCTTCTCCAAATACTACGGCATGGCCGGTGTCCGGGTCGGCTACGCCCTTGCCCGCCCGGAGATCATCGGGGAGATGAGCAAGTGCTCGGCGGCCTGGAACCTAAACGCCATGGGGCAGGCCGCCGCGATCGAGGCCCTTGCCGACCAGCAGTTCGCGCGCACCAGCCGGGACAAGATTATCGCCGGAAGGAAATACCTGACTGGGGAGATGGAAAGGCTCGGCTGCACCGTCTACCCTTCCCAGACCAACTTTATCTACTTCAGCAGCAAGGTTTCTCCCCTTTTGCTGAAACAGAAAATGCAGGACGAGTACGGGATCATGATCGGTGCCTTTGAGAAGAGCCGCGTCTCGATCGGCCTGCCGGAATGGAACGAAAGGTATATTGCCGCTTTGCAGGAAATCCTGGCGGAGTAAAAGCGCGTCCCTATACAAAAGCGCCTTTCCGTGTTATAATCTATAATGAAAAAAATCATGAAACGGAGGAATTTCCCATGAAGCTTACACCCGGTATGAAACTCGGCAATATCGTCTATAATACGCCCTTCCGCGCAGAGCAGAGCCTGGCCGACAAGGTCGCCGGACACAAAACGATGCTCCTTTTCCTGCGGTACTACGGCTGCACCCTTTGCCAGTACGATATGGCGGTGCTGAAGGAAGAATACGCGAAAATTCACGCGGTCAACGGCCAGGTCAAGGTTGTGCTGCAATCGGACCCGGCCCTTTTGGCGGATGAGCTTGGCTCGCCGGATATTTACCCGTTTGAAATCATCTGCGACCCGGACGGCGCGCTGTATAACCTGTTTGAGATCGCGCCCGCTGAGAGCATGGCCCAGCTGGGCGGCGGCAAGGTCATGGAAAAGATCGCCAAGGCCAAAGAAATGGGGCTTTCCCACGGCCGGTACGAAGGGGTTGAGGAACAGCTGCCCGCGGCCTTTGTCATTGACGATACATTGACCGTCACCTATGCCCGTTACGGTGAAAACGGCGCGGATATCCCTTCGGTCGACGAGATGGCCGAGCTGCTGAAATAAAAGAAAAGGTGCAGGCTTTTCACGGCCTGCACCCTTTTTTATGCATCATCCGATTCAACCGGGATGGCATTTCGCTTTATCCTCTCATTCTTCTCCATTTCCCCCATCTCCTTGCGGAACCTTTTGATCCGGCGGTGAAGGGAAAAAAGCGTCCACAGGTCAAACAGCCCGTCCGCGACCAAGGACGCGCCGGTAAACATCAGCAGCACCGCCATCGTTTCAAAGGGATTCAGCAGCGCGGTCACGCCCAAACCGATCGAAGCCGCCGCCAGAATCAGGACAATCCACCATCTTTGGGTATGCAACCGCGCCAGGTCCACGGCGCTTTGCAGCTTCACAATCCCGTCCACAATCAGCAAAAGCCCCAGCACCGTCGGGAGCAGACCGATCAGCGCCCCCGGATGCAGAAACAGGAAAACGCCCGCCCCTGTGCAGATCAGACCGGACACCAAATCCATATGCCCGATGTCGTCCGGATACCGCCGGAAGATATAGCCGATGATGTGCATAATACCGGCCGCCGCCAGCACCAGCGCGATGATGACCGCGATAATCGTCCCGGAAGTCTCCGGATACAACAGCAGCAAAAGGCCCAGCACAATGCAGGCCGCCGCCAACAGCGCAAAATCCCGTTTAAACTGGGAAAGAAAATCTCTCATAACCTATACCTCCAAAGCTTATTCTTCCCGCTCCAGCAGCTGTTTCCGATAGTCGCTGGGGCTGACGCCGACCGCCCTTTTGAAAATCGTAGAAAAGTAGGAATAATAGTCAAACCCCGCCTTCATCGCTACATCGCCCAGGGAAATCGATTCGTCCGCCAGCATGACCTTTGCCTTTTCCACCCGCACCGACGATACGTAATCGTTCAGCGCTATGCCCGTTTCCTTTTTAAAGAGCTTGGCTAGATAATCGGGGTTCAGATAGACCAGCGCCCCTAGCTCCGCCTTGGTGATATGGGACGCGAAGTTTTCCTCGATATAGGCCTTGACCGTGCCGACAATCGTGTTCGAGCGGCTGACATCGGCAATCGCCGACGTGACCGCGTTGGCCGTAAAGCTGACCCATTTCATCATATCGATCAGGCTGCCGGCCGCGTGGCGGTCGAGGGCCTGGGCAGCCGGCTTCGCAAAAAGCTGATGAGCCTCAATATGCCGCTCCGACAGCACCTTATACAGGACTTGGGTAAAATCGAAGTGAAATTCCTGCAACAGCTGCGCGCTGATCTGCCGCCGGGGAAGGCTGGAAAAATACCTTTTGACCGCATCAATCGCCTTAAAGGCCTGCCCGCTGGCCAAAAGCAGCGAAATCTCGTCCATATCCATCTGCTTATAGCCTTCCTTGGCAGGGTCCTTTTCCTCTCCCAGGGATACGACATGGACGCTCCCCTGGTCGGTTACATTGTTGCGGTCCGCCTCCTTCAACTGCTGGACCGCGAACGAAATCTGCTCGATGGAGACATTATCCGCCAGATAGATGTTCACGCCGAACATCAGGTACTGCCGGAAAAGCGATACCAGCTCCCGGGCCTTTTTTTGGATATCCTCCGGATCGACCTTGTCCAGGATCACTGCGTACACCGCCCGGTTCCCCCGCTCCAGGGAAACGATATGGTCGGAGTTGGTGTTGCCGAAAAGAACCTCCGAGATCACGTTATAGACGCAGTAATCCAGCTCCTGCGGCTTCCAGTCGGCGATGTTCTCCTGGCTCAGCTGTACCGTACACAGCATCGGCAGAAAATACAGGACCGGCGGCAAAGCCTCCCCCTGGTTAAACCCATACCATTCGAGCATCCGCTCTTTTGCTGCCTTCCCGATGGCCGCCCGGTCGGGAGGGATCTTCTCACTGATCAGATCCAGCCAGAACTGCCGCCAGAGAAGACCGCTGTTTTCCTCCCAAAAGCGGCCGTAATCGGCGTACCGCTTTTGCACCCGCACCGTTTTGACAATATGGACCGCCCGCCGGAGCGCGTCCTCCAGCTCCTGCGGCGGGGCCATCTTCCCGATAAAATCCAGCGTGTCCAGCTTGATCGCGTTTTGGGCATAGTGGAATTTCGTATGATTGGTCAGGAAAATATTGAGGGTCCCGTACCCCTGTTCCCGCACCCAGGTCAGCAGCTCGATCCCGCTGCCGCCGGGCATCTCAATATCGCACAGCATGATGTCGATCGGCTGCTCCAGGAAAATCAGCTTGGCTGCGGCGATGTTCTGCGCCGTCAAAACCGTATCAATTTCCAGCTTTTCCCAGTCTATCGTCACCTTCAGCATCTCGATCATACTCTTATCATCGTCAATAATCAGGATGGTCAATGCCTATCTTCCTCCTCCTGTGCCTCGCTCCACTGGGCGGGCATCACGATTTCAACTCGTGCCCCGCCTGTCTCCAGGTTGGAAAGGTGCAGGGACGCTTCGTTCTTATATAAAAGCTCCAGCGAGCGCTTCACATTGCGGATACCGATATGCTTTTCCCCAGGGTCGTCTACCCACTCCGGGTCGGAGAACCGCTTCAGATACTCCTCCGGGAACCCGGTCGAGTCGTCCTCGACCGCGATGTACAGCTTTCCCTGCTGCACCGACACGGTGACAAAAATCGACAGCGGCGCTTCAAGCGAAAGGGCATGCTTGATACAGTTCTCGACAAAGGTATAAATCAAAAACGACAGCACCTTGCAGCCGAGGGTCTCCTCCTGCGCGTCAATCAGCAGCAGGACCGAATCCGGATACTGCAAATTCTGCATTGCCACATAGTTTTCGATATGGTTCAGCTCGTCCTGAACCGTAACCTGGGAAACATTGCGGCGGAGGGAATAACGGATATATTCCCCTAAGTAGCCGATAAAATGATACATATTGGTATACTGGCCCAGTTTGGCAAAATTGGTAATCGTCGTCAGCGCATTCAGGAAAAAATGAGGGCGCATCTGCATATAAAGGAAATTCAGCTCCGCCTCCTGCCAATGGAGCTTTTCCTCATAAACCTGGATTTTTAGGTCGGAAATCTGCGCGGTCATCTCGTTAAAGCTGCTACCGACCTGCTGATACTCCGATGGAGCGCCAGGAAGCTGAAGCCGATAGTTCAAATTGCCGGCGCCAAGTTCTACCAAGCCTTGTTCAATTCCCTGTAAGGGACGAAGCACCCATCGATAAATAAGCAGCGTTGCAATGCCCAACATTGTAAGCAGCAAAAACGCCAAGATCAAAATTACCTGAAAGAGCGAATCCCCAAGACCAAGGAAATTTCCCGGGTAAAAAGTCTCCCATAAAATAAAATTATTTTCACTCGCCCGATACAAAACAACCTGTTCATCATTTCCGTCAAAATAATAGTCTTCATTCGTCTGGCACAATGTGATCTTCTGCTCCAGCAAATTCTCCTTTCCAACCAGTGTCTCATTGTCCTCACCGGTCAGATATACATGCAAGTTTTCCTGACCCAGCTGCAGCCGTTTCTGAATGGTTGCCACATCTAAAAGTGCGCCGTACAGGCATGGACCGTTGACCGTCGAATAATTAATCTGATATAGATAGGCGTTATTTCCAATGTTGCCTATTTTCCAGCGATAATCCGTACGATACTGATTAAAATCCGCGCTGATTGCTTTTCGCAATGACAAAATAGACTGATATTTTACATTACTCGAATAGGTAATCACATAGCTGTCATAGATCGGAGAGTAAAGAAAGATGCAATCCGCGTCAAACAAATCAAAATCCTGTGTAAGCTGTTCAAATATTGCTACCTGCGTTAATACCCGCTTATTGTGATCTACATCGTTCAGTCCTGCGGTATCCGCTCCAAAAACCGAAAAATTCAGCAAATAACTCTGAAGGTCGCTGAGTGAATTATCCAACTCCTGTATATAAAAGTCCAAGGTGGCCGCATTGGTTTCAATAATCTTGCTTCGATTCTGCCGTCCGGAATAATATAAACTAAAACACGTAAACAATAAAACAGGCAACATCATGGCCGCTAATAAAACTGGCATTCGTTTCCTCAAGCTTCTCAATTGCTGACCTCCTTTGCACCTTTTTATGCTTACAACAAGTATACTAAAAAAATTCGTAAATTGCAAGTCAATACGAATACATTTTTGTTTAAAATGACTTGATTGAAAATCTAGACATTTCGTAGAAATAAAGCTACAGATTTTCTAAAAATATATTTTCTGCACAAAATTATTGACTGTAATGTACATATTATAGATTCTCTGCCCAAAGAGTAAAGGCAAAACATGTCTAGTTTGATTAAGAAATAATCTAGATTTTTAAAGACAAGGCTCTGTGGAAATGTTATAATATAGCAAATGTTCACAAAAAACTATTTGCACGAACATCATGGAGGTAATAAGTATGAAAAAGAGAATTTTAGCTGCGATTCTGGCGGCATCCCTGACTGCAATTTCCTTTGCATCCTGTGGTGGATCCAGCAGCACAAGCAGCACTTCTACTGATGGCGACAGCAGTTCTGCCGCCGCTTCTACCGCAAGCACCGATAGTTCGTCTACCGTTTCGGCTTCTGCCAATTCCGGTGATGCCTACACCATCACAATGGCTTATCTCGGCGGCTCTGACCAGCCGGATCACGACGAGGTTATGGCAGCGATCAACGAACTGACGATGTCTGAGCTCAATATGGGCTTTGAAGGAATTCAGCTCTCCTTCGGTGACTTTACCGACCGTCTGCGCCTGATGCTGACCGGCGGTGACAAACTGGACATCCTGTTCACTTTCGCAACCCAGGCTTCTGCATACGTTTCCCAGGGACTGGTTTTGAACCTGTTGGATGTGGATGGCGTAAACCTGATGGAAGAATATGGTCAGCCAATCGTTGAGGCTATTGGTGAGGAGCAGGCATACGGCGGCCAGATTAACGGTGTCCTTTATGGCATTCCTTCCCAAAAGGAAGCGATGGGCACTGCTGGTATCGTTATGAGGAAAGACATTGTCGAAGAATTAGGCATTGATTACGAAAACTGGTCTACTTATGATGATCTGGATGAAGCTTTTGCATTGGTTCATGAAGCGCATCCCGAGTTGAATGTCGTTGTCGGTGACAACATGGTTACCAAATTCTATCCTTACGACACTCTGAACGATTCTCTTGGCGTACTGATGATGGACGATCTTGATAACTTGACTCTCGACGTTGTGAATTTGTATGAGACGGATTTCTATATGAACCAGGCGAAGAAGATTCACGAGTGGTATACAGAGGGCTACATTATGCTCGACGCTGCCACCACCACCGAAACCTCTGCGAACCTGATGAAAGCAGGCAGTGCTTTCTGTTTCTTCGAGCCTATTAAGCCCGGCTACCTGGCGCAGGAAGAATCTCTGTGCGCAAGAGAACTGATTACCCAGGTTCTCTATCCGGAATGGGACGTCATCGGCTCCTATAACATCAACTACGTCAACTGGGGCATCGCGCATCAGTGCGAAGATCCGGTCAAGGCCATGCAGTTCTTAACGTTCGCGTTTACCAGCGGCGAGTTTGAAGACCTTCTAAACTTCGGCATTCAGGGTGAACACTGGGATTACATGGAGGGCTCCGATGTAATGGTTGACTATCCGGCGGGGATTGACGCTTCCAACTGCGGTTACCATCTGGCAGTCGGCTGGGCGCTTCCCAACCAGTTCGTCGGAAGTATCTGGAACGGCAACCCGGAGGATGTCTGGGATCAGTACAAGGCCTGCAACGCTGCTTCTACCTGGTCGAAGGCATACGGCTTTATCCCGGATACCTCCTCTGTTGCTAACCTGCAGACTGCTCTGACCAACGTATACAACACCTATTATAAATCCATCGAGTGCGGCGCAGTCGATCCCGAAGTGATCATCCCGCAAATGAACAGCGAACTGTACGCTGCAGGCCTCCAGGAATACATGGATGAAAAACAGAACCAGCTCAACGAATGGGCACAGGCGAACGGCGTTTCCTAATCTCCAATCTCTTCATCTGAACCCGTAACTGAGTGACAGGGCTGTGAGTTACGTGCGCCTGTAGACTCACAGCCTTTCCTTTTAAATTGAATTGGAGGTATTTTTATGACAAACGGTGCCGCTTTGTCGGCAAAAGAAAAGTCGTCCTCTCAACTAAAAGCACGGATAGTCAAGTGGCTGCCAATTTATCTGATGATGGTTCCCGGCGCACTCTATCTGTTCATCAACAACTATATCCCGATGTTCGGCCTGGTGATTGCCTTTAAGACAGTCAACTTCCAAACCGGTATCTGGAAAAGTCCATGGTGCGGCCTTTCTAATTTCCAGTTCCTATTCCAAACCAAGGACGCCTGGGTCATTACCCGCAACACCTTGCTTTATAACCTCTGCTTTATCGTCATCAATACCTTTATCGGCATCCTGTTCGCGATCTTTATCTGCGATATATCCTGGAAGGCCGGCAAAAAGGTATATCAGTCAGCAATTTTGTTCCCGTATCTGATGAGCTGGGTTATCATCAGTTATATTGTGTATGCGATTTTCTCAATGCAGTATGGTATTGCGAACAAATCCATCCTCCCCGCTCTCGGAATGGATCCGATCATGTGGTATAATGATACCAAATATTGGCCCGCAATCCTCATCATTACAAATACTTGGCAAGGTATCGGCTACGGATGTCTCATTTATATTTCATCGATCAACGGCATCGAAGCTTCCTACTTTGAAGCGGCCGAATTGGATGGTGCTAGCAAGCTCCAGCAGATTTGGAACATCACCCTTCCAGAGATCCTGCCATCTGTTATTACTCTGACCCTTTTGTCCATCGGCAAAATCTTTTATTCCAACTTCGGTCTGTTCTATCAGGTACCGCGCGATTCGGGTCTGCTCTACTCGGTCACCGATACAATCGATACCTATGTATACCGTGGCCTGATGAAGCTGGGCAACGTCGGTATGTCTTCCGCAGCGGGCTTCTATCAGTCAATTGTCGGCTTTATCCTGGTTATGCTCTCCAACCTGGTGGTTAAAAAGATCAGCCCTGAAAACGCACTATTCTAAGAAAGGAGGAAACATAAGCTATGGCACTCAAGAAAAAAGATCGCGGCTATCAGATCGTCGCCAACATTATTATGATAATCTGGACTCTTTTTATTATCCTTCCATTTGTCCTGCTGTTTATGTCCTCCATCACAGAAGAAAAAATTCTTTTGACCGAAGGCTACAGCTTTTTCCCGAAGAAGTTTTCTGTGGCGGCATATGAGTACATTTTTAAATCCGGGACGCTGATTCTAAACGCGTACGCCCACACGATCCTGTATACCGTAGTCGGCACCCTTGTAAACGTTTTAATTACAGCCCTGTTCGCCTATCCTCTGTCCTTGAAAAACCTTCCCGCAAGGAAATTCTGGAACTTCTATGTATTCTTTACAATGCTGTTCTCCGGCGGCCTGATCCCTTCGTACATGATGTGGACCGGTACTTTCGGCGTAAAAGATACTGTCTGGGGTATGTTGCTTCCGTCTTTCCTGATGAGCGCGATGAACGTTCTGCTGGTGCGCACCTACTTTGCCACCTCTATTCCGGACGCCCTCTTTGAAGCGGCTCAGATCGACGGTGCTTCCCAGATACGCATCTTCTTCAACATCGTTATTCCGCTGGGCAAGCCCATTCTGGTCACCGTCGGTACCTTCTCCGGCCTGGCATATTGGAACGACTGGACCAACGGCCTGTACTACATCACCAAGAATACCAATCTGTACGGTATCCAGAACCTGCTGAACACCATCATCTCCAACCTGCAGTTCTTGTCCGCCAACGCAACCGCAGCAGCATCTGCCAGTGAGCAGCTGGCGCAGACGCCGACGACCGGTGTTCAGATGGCGATTGCGTTTGTCGCAATCCTGCCGATCCTGATTCTGTTCCCCTTCCTGCAAAAGTATTACTCCAAAGGTATCTCCCTCGGCGCCGTCAAATAAAATATTCGTTGGCTGCCGGACACATTTACAAAGAAACAGGCAGCGGTATCTTTATTCCGCTGCCTGTTTCTTCATAAGTTGAGAAAGGATGCTTATTATGAATCAAGAAACCGTGCACATCTATACATCCCCCACTGGAGCCACCATCTCCCCCGAGCTGCACAGCCAGTTTATCGAGCACCTCGGCTCCTGCATCTACGACGGGATCTGGGTCGGGAAGGACAGCTCCATCCCCAACATCGAAGGGTTCCGCAAAGACATCCTGGAGCCGCTGGCAAAGCTGGAGCCGCCGGTGATCCGCTGGCCGGGCGGATGCTTCGCCGATATGTACCATTGGAGGGACGGCATCGGCCAGAACCGCCCCGTCCGGTACAACGGCAACTTCGGCACCTTCAAAACCGAGGACAATTCCTTTGGTACAGACGAATTTATGGCGTTTTGTAAGCTGGTCGGCGCGAAGCCCTGGCTGAATATCAATATGCTGTCCGGGGACGTCCGGGAGGCGGCCGACTGGGCGGAGTACTGCAACCGGAAGGAATCGACCGCGCTATCGGATCTTCGGGCCGAAAACGGCTGCAAGGAGCCGTACAATGTCCAGCTTTGGGGGATCGGCAACGAGGTCTGGGCCGGGGGCGGGAACATGACCCCGGAAATGTATGCCCAGCTCTACCGCCGGTTTGCTTCGGCCATGCCGTCCTTTGTCGAGAAGACCGAAGCCGGGCAGGTCTCCCTTCCCCAGACCTTTATCCTCTCCGGCCCCGACGGCAACAAGCCCAAAGAACGGGTCAGCTGGACAAGGGATCTCTTTAAGGCCCTTTCCCGTTACCGCCAGCCGAAGCTTGACGCTATCGACCTGCATTTCTACAACTGGAACGTCGGGAAGGATGCCGACGGGGCGGACGATTTCACCGAGGCGGGATGGTACCGGGTCATCAAGGGCTGTCTCGAAATCCAGTCGGTCATTGACGAGCAGTATGCCCTTGTGCAGGAAGGCCTTGCCTCCTTCCCCGAATCGGAGGACAAAAACTTCCCCTCCCCCGCGCGGGGATGCGACCTGTACATCGGCGAGTGGGGCAACTGGCACCAGAGCGCCTTTTTCGCCAAGGACGCCCTTTGGCAGCAATGCTCGATGCGGGATGCCGTGACCAGCGCCCTGACGCTGGACATCTTCCACCAATCGGCTGATAAGCTGAAGCTGGCCTGCTGCGCCCAGACGGTCAATGTCCTGAACTCCCTCTTCCTGACCGACGGGGACAAGACGATCCTGACGCCGAATTACTATGTCTATGAAATGTATATGGTGCATCGGGGCGCGGAGCTTCTCCGCAGCGACACCCGGTCATTAGAAGCGGCGGAAGGTCTTCCGGCAGTCATGGTGACCGCCTCCCGAAAGGACGGCATAATCAGCGTCAACATCGTCTGCACCGATTACAGCGAAGGCCATGAGGTGCTGCTCACCTTTGATGAAGACGTTTCCTGCAGCGGCGGCGAAACCCTTCACGCCTGTGCGCCCACCGACTGCAATACGGCTGCCGAACCGGAAAAAATCAAACCTGCCGCCAACACCACCGCCCGCCTGACCGAAAAGGGCTGGTCCGTCTCCGTCCCCCCCGCCTCCGTAAACGTCTTCCACTTCCCAGCCTTTCCAGCCTTTTGAAAAAGGCTGGGGTTAGGTCATTTTCTTGGCGGAGGCGGCGAAGACTGCTGTGCCGGCCTTATAGGTATCGCCCCAGGGGTTATTTTCGTCCGGGTCGGTGGGATCCCATCCGCGAAGCTCCTCATTGGTGACGTCGATCAGGATCTTTTCCGGCTTCCCCAGCGGGCCGGGGTTATCCGCATCATCGTAGATGACAACGGTCGTACCAAACGGACAGTTGTCGAAGATCCATTTGGAATCGACCGCCTCCAGCCGGACGCAGCCCAAGCTCGCGGTTTCTCCCAGCTTGTTGAACTCCTCATATTCCAGAGAATTTTTATCCCCGTTGGTATAATAAGGTACCGAATGAAAGAGGATACCGTCATTGGGGGTAATGCGGGTCGTATATTGGCCGTAGACATTGCCGTCCATCAGATGCCATAGGTCGCGGACACCGTACCGGGAGGATTCTTCCTGCGACGGCAGCTTCCAGACACCGAGGGGCGTGTTGTCGCCGCCGGTGCTGCAAATCATCGCCATGTAGGGCTGGGTATAGTTCCCGTCTTCATCGGCTGTATAAACCGTTACACAGTTCGCCGCCCGGTTGACCGCCACAAGATAAGGAAGCCCGCTGACGGCGGTGGTCGAAAATTCCGCTTCGGTCCGCATCTGGGAAACCTGTTCCGAAATGGCCGCAATGACCTTCCGGCCGTCCTCCAGCTGCTGGGCCGCCAGCGCTTCGACCGGATCGGAGGGAACCGATGAAGGCGGCTCGCTGGCAGCGGTGATGTCCGAGGGCCCGCTCTCCCGCGGCAAGCTGTCGGTGCTGACCTGAGAAGCGGAAACCGAACTTTCGTCCGGCTTATCCTTCCCCTTTTTCACAAAATGTACAACGATCGGTATCAAAATCAGTAGGGCAATCAGTGTCCAAACCAATATCAAAAACTCCTTTCGGAATTTCCTTCTGCGTCTTCTTCTTCTTTGCGCCGCCATTTTATCAGCCATCCCTTTTTCATTTTCTGTACGATTTTGTTGTTTTACTGTACTATATCGCGTAATACAGATATAGTATACTACGCAGGGAATCATTTGTCAATTCCGGGGGAACAACTGGAAGCGGAAAATGCATGAACATTTTGTAAAAATAAGGCCCCGCCTGCCCGGATCATTCCCTCCATATTTATGAAGGGAGGTCCTCGGAAAGAAGCCGAAAACGGGCGGCTGAAAAAAACGGCTCCCTCATGCGCAAGCACACAATTTTTCCTTTTTATTTACCATACATTCATAAATCACCAAAATCCGCGATTGACACCTTTCGACAGATGGAGTATACTTATACTGTACTAATAATAACAGTACAGTTCATACAAGTTAGGTGATACTATGCGTACATACAACCAACCCCGCCGCAGACGCCGAAAAGGGGGATGCCTTTTATTATGCGTCCTGAGCGCGGCGCTGGTGGGGACGGCCGCTTTTTTGATCTTCCGGCTCCTTTCTTCCCTTCTCCCAACCGGCGGCTTCTTTCAAAATTTCCCGGGGGCAAGTACCCTCTCGAAGCTCTTCTCCTCCGGTTTTGTCGTCGCCGTCGATGCCGGTCACGGCGGGATTGACCATGGGGCGGAAGGGGTTGTCATTGAATCGGAAATGACCGCCCGAACGGCCGAGGCGTTATTTGCCCTATTGGAAGAAGACGAGCGCTTTACCCCGGTTTACTGCCATGAACCGGACGAAAAATCCGACATCCTCGACCGCTGCGAAGCCGCTTCCCGCGCCGGGGCCGACCTTCTGATCAGCATCCACGGAAACTCTGACGGCGGAAACGGCGGGCACGGCTTTGAATGTTATCCTGCGCCGCCCGGGCGGACCTATCACGAGGACAGCCTTTATTTTGCCCAGCTGATTACCGGGAAGATCGAAGCGACCGGCATCGCCATCCGCGGCGAAAACGGCATCCGGTATGCCTATTATATCGACGATGTAAACAAATATATCGTCGAATCGTCCGACGACAGCATCCGCAGCGACGGTTCCTTCGGCATTGTCGACCATGCGGACTGCCCTTCGGTGCTGGTGGAGCAATGCTTTGTCACCGACGCGGCGGACGTCGGCCTGCTGGGGGATGAGGACGGGTGCAGGCTGGCGGCAGGCGCCTATTACGATGCAATCTGTGATTACTACGCTGCCCTGCATCCGGAACAATCCTCGCCGGAAGACTAAGGAGGCCTATCATGCGCGAATATGCCCTGCTCATATATGAGTTTATCGTCTCATTTCTCCCCTTTTTGTCCGCTTATGCCTGCTTTTCACGGTTTTATCGGAAAAGGTCCGTCCCCGTATCCACCGGCCGGAATGTCCTCCTCTTTCTTTTTGCCTTCTACTTAATCGCCGTTCTTTATCTGACCGGGTTCGGCACCGTTTGGGAAGGGCTGCTGTATCACTGGGAAATCCGCAATGTCAATCTCCTGCCCTTCAGCCGCGAGATCGACTTCACCGCTTACTGCCAAAACGTGCTGCTGTTTATGCCCTTTGGGTTCCTCTGCCCGATGCTGTGGAAGGAGATAGACCGGCCCTTTGTGACTGTCGCGTCCGGGCTTTCCCTTTCGCTGCTGATCGAAGCCAGCCAGCTGCTCAACAGCCGAGCCACCGATGTGGACGACCTGGTCATGAACACCCTCGGCGCCCTGATCGGGTATCTCCTATACCGGATTTTTTCCCGGTTCTATTCTCCGGCGCGTGTTCAGGCGGCCCAGTGGGAGATGGCCGTTTATATCGCAGCCATCTCCCTGGGACGTTTTTTGCTGTATAACGAAGCTTTCCTGGTTCGGCTGCTCTATCAATTATAACCGGCATGGAAAAAACGGATGACCGGGAACCAATCGCCTTTATTTCGGGGGTTTCATTCATATCCCGCTTATTCTCTATCAGGAAATCCTGTGTGGATGTAATTTATTTTTTCCATTACGCATTTAGCATAATGATGCTAAAATAAACATGGAGGTGTTTGATGTGAATATGATTCGTCCCGTTTCCGATCTCCGCAATCATTTTGCGGAAATATCCAAAATTGTTCACGAAACCGCCCAACCGGTTTTCCTCACAAAAAACGGTTTTGGCGATATGGTTGTGTTAAGCATGGAAGCCTACGAAAGGATGCAGTTTGACAGCGAAATATACCTAAAGCTGCAGTCTGCTGAACGGGAAGCAGAGCTTTCCGGAGAACGTTATTCATCGAAAGATGTTCTAAAATCTATGAAGGAAGCCATGAAGCGTTAAATATGTACAGGTTAGAATTTCTTCCTTCCGCTATGCAGAATATGACTGAAATTACCCGATATATTTGTCATGAACTTGCAAATCCAACAGCAGCAGAAAAAATCGCGGATGAAATGATCGAAGCAGCGGAAAAATTAGCAGATTTTCTTTATGCCCATCCGCTTTATGATCCGATTCGGCCATTACAGCATACGTATAGGAAACTTATTGTGCACAACTATATCCTATTCTATTGGATAGACGAAGAAAAGAAGGTTGTGACAATTGCCCGAGTGGTCTATGGCAAACGCGATTATATAAACAAATTATAGGAGCCTATATCTTCTTTTGGATTTTGATGTAAAGCCTATTCCTGAAAATCAAAATTTCTCTTTCTGCAGCCATATATTTTTATTCTGAAGCTGAAAAGAATCGGCTTCAGAATAACTGCGGT
>CAYWRQ010000024.1:23650-25446 GCA_964460915.1 uncultured Oscillospiraceae bacterium | reverse complement strand
ATAAATCGGAATTTGCAGCCTTAGATACAGCGCCCAAAATGATTATTTATACAGGTTGGGTTCGCCCTTAATAACGGGATGCGGGCGTTTTTTGATCATCTCACGGGAATAAGCGATGTTCATAACGCCGCCATCCAAACGGTTGAAACGCTCGCCCTTTTTCTTCGCGTAAATACAGGGCCGTCCGTTGGAATCTGCTTCCACAGCGTCATCGGTACCGTTCATAATCTCATCGCAAAGGGCAATTCCTTCATCGATAACGGTGTTCGGCACCGAGTGTCCTCCATGGCCACCCCAGCAGACATCGAAATTGCCCTGTTTGGTCTTGAAATGCAGGAGGCTTTCCTTATATTCCTCAATCGTTGTGGAGCCGGGCAGGAACAGGAGCGTATTCATATTACAGCAGTCACCTGTATAGCAAGCACGGTTATCCTTATCGATCAGGGCAATCGAACCGTAGGTATGGCCTGGGACGTGCACCACCTCAAGCTGGGTCCCGCCAAGGTCGAAGATATCGCCGTCATAAACCGGATAGGTCTTGACCGGGACGCCGGGGATAACATCTTCCATCGTTGGCTCGGTGCGCAATGTCCCCATCCGCTTGCCGTTCAGAGCAAATCCCAGCCGACGCTCCATCGAGGAGTGCAGCGGCGAATACATCAGGGCGATATCGTCCGGGTGGATGTACCCTTCCCCGTATTCATAGATCGCAGGCGCATGGTCTACATGCCCGTGGGTGATCACCATTGTTACCGGCAGCTCGGTCAGCTCCCGGACAAACGCCCGGAGACTCCCTACACCCGACAGCCCATCGATCAGCAGCGCCCGTTCCTTTCCCTCTACCAGATAGCACAGCTCGCCGCCCATACCGGCAATGCAGGTCACATTGTCATAGATCTTTTTGGCTGAAAAAAACTTATTTTCCATATTGATTTCCTTTCTGTCCGTTAGCGGTACAAATTCGGTTCCCCTTTGATCACCGGATGGGGCCGCTTTTGCAGCATATCCTTCCGATACATAATATTCGCGTACCCACCGCAGGCCGGCAGGAAATTCTCTCCCCGAGCGGAACCCAGGTATGCTGTCCCGCCATCGATTGCGGGCGTTTCGACCGCTTCATCGGTACCGGCCAAAATCCGGTCGCACATGGCAATCGCGTCGTCAATGATCGTATTCGGGATTGCCATGGGAACATGGCCGCCGTACGTCACATCGAAATTCTTCTGATAGCCTTTAAAATGCAGCAGGCTTTCTTTATATTCCTCAATCGTGGTAGATCCCGGCAGGCAAACCAGCGTATTGACGTTGCAGGCGTCGCCGGAATAGGTGACCCTCGCCGCTCTGTCGAGGAAAACAACGCTGCCCTGGGTATGGCCGGGTACGGAAATCACTTCGATCTGGACGCCGCCGAGGTCAAAAATATCCCCTTCATAAATCGGATAGGTTTTCACAGGACGGGGTGCAGGCGCATCCGCCAAGGTCGGAACCGTTCTCGACCCGCCTTCCCGGTGCATATTCGGCACCGTTACAAACCCCAGTCTTTCTTCCGGATCCGAATGCATCGGCGTATACATCAGCGCGATATCATCCGGATGAATAAAGCATTCGCCGTACTCCCACGCTGCGCCCACATGGTCAATATGTCCATGGGTGGCCGCCATGACAACCGGCAGCTCGGTCAGTTCCCGGACAAATGCCTTGAGCGACCCGACACCGGTCAAGCCATCGATCAGCAGCGCCCGCTCGTCCCCTTCGATCAGGTAGCAAAGCTCCCCGCCCATGCCGTGGATCCGGGT
>CAYWRQ010000024.1:0-23550 GCA_964460915.1 uncultured Oscillospiraceae bacterium | reverse complement strand
GCGCCGCGGATAACCGGCCACTTGTACTGCTCGGAAACCTCGCTGTTGGCGGTCTGCAGATCGGAGTAAGAGCTGTAGTCTTCCGGGAAGTTCTGGAACTTGTTTTCAACCAGATAAGGCTCGATTGCCTCTTCATAGTAATCTAGTACCCATTGATAAGATTCAGCATAGATCTTTGCATCCGAATTAAACAGGTAATTTGTCAAGCCAAGGCTTTCCTGCGTAAATCCAGGATTAGACGGGTCATTCAGTGAGACATAATAACCGTTTTCATCAATCTCATAATGGGTTCCTTCAATACCACAATCATAGATATTGAACAGTTCATCATTGGTCATCAGCGTATAGGCAAACATCAGTGCGCGCTCCGGATTTTCGGAAGCGGCAGGGATGGCCAGAGACATCTGAACAGGAGAATCCCAGTAGGTCCACTGATACATCTCGCCGTAACTCATGTAGTCAACTTCCCAGCCAAGAGCCTCGCAAGCGTCAATCAAATTGGGCATAGCAGTAGGGTTAACACAGTCGGAGCCGGCATACTTACCCGTAGTTATACCATTGTAGTAAGAATCCGTCGTAGAACCAAAATCGGGTTGACAGTAACCTTTCACGACCCATTCACGAATCTTAACGCAATAATCACGGAACCAATCAGTAGTATCCCATTGATACACTTCCTCGGTCTCAGGATCAAAGCCGATACCGTAGCTGAACTGCGGATTGCCTAGGCCAATAAAGGTGTGAGACTGTTCGGACAGAGAGTGGAACAGACCGCCGGAAGACGATTCACAGCAGGGAATCATTTCTGGATGATTTTCAAGGATTGCTTCACAGTATGCCTCAAAAGTCTCAATACTGGTGATTTCTTCACAGCCCATCTCTTTCCGAAGATCTTCACGCCAGACAAGACCCCACTGAGTATTAGTTTGCTTAGTAGAAGGAATTGCGTAATCGCGGCCGTCAATACGGCACTGTTTCCATTGATCCTCACCAATCAGGTCGCGAAGCTCCGGAACAACCTCGTCGACCATATCCGTAATGTCATACCATGCGCCATCATAAGCATAAGGCTGATAAGACATCCACATTGCGGTCCAAATCAGGTCAATCGCTTCACCGGAAGAGAGCGCCAGATTATAACGCGTCGCCCAGTCCGTCATAACCTGTACATCAACATCGGCGTTGATCAGTTCTTCGTTCATCTCATTGGCGGCCTCATTGATCATATCGACATCATTAGGAGAAGAACCAGCGAAAGTATACACCATTAGATCTACTTTCTCAGAAATGTCGATCTCATCGCCATTAGCGTTTACCCACACATCTCCGTTCCGACCAACTGTGGCAGAAACATTTTCACTGGAATCTTCATTGCCAGTGGATTCAGACGTACCAGTACTGCTGCTGGATGAATCAGAAGTGCTGCTGGTGGATGAAGAACTTCCGCAGCCAGAAAACGCCATAGATGCGGTGACCGCAAGAGCTGCAAAGATGGCTGCCATTCTAAATGATTTTTTCATTTTAATGCCTCCTGTAAAATAAGAGAGTAAACTTATCGGGGAAATACCCCGAATGAACATACAAATTAACCTTTGACTGCGCCTACGGTAATACCTTTGACAAAGTACTTCTGCACATATGGATAGAGGAGCAGGATCGGGCCGGTAGCGACAACCGCCATGGCCATCTTGATCGATTCACCCGGGAACTGCTGACCTTCCAGAACAACACCGGACTGCTGAGCTGACTGAGCAGACGTTAAAATATTATAAAGGTAATACTGCAGCGGGTATAATTTTGATTTCGTCAGATATAACATCGGTGTATACCAGTTGTTCCAATAACCCAATGCCAGGAATAGACAGACAGTCGCAATACCGGGGCCGGCCAGGTGGATGACAATTTTGACGAAGATCTGAAAATCATTTGCACCGTCAATTGTTGCCGCTTCAATCAGCGCATCGGGGATCGACTTCATAAAGTTGCGCATCAGAATGATCAGGAACGGGGTCATCAACCCCGCCAGGATAACCGACCAGTAGCTATTTTGCAAATCCAAAACAGTAACCATCAAGATATAACTGGGAACCATACCGCCTGAAAACAATGTTGTAAAGTAGATATAGAATGAAACTGCATTCCGATAAGGAAAATCCTTTCGATTCAAAACGTAACCAGCCATTGTCATGCAAGTTAGGCCGATTACTGTGCCGACAACTGTAATTCCAATTGTAACACAGTAAGCGCGAAGAATTGCGCCAGGTGCTTTAAAAAGATATTGATAAGCAGCCAGCGACCACTGTGTAGGAAACAACTGATAACCATTTACCGCTATGTAAGAGTTATCTGTAAAGGAAGTGACTACAATCATCCAGAAAGGAATCAGACATGCAACCGTAACCAACGTCAGCAGCGGATACGCAATCCAGTTGAAAACCTTTTGGTCACGGGTGGTTTTGATCTTTATTTCTTTTGCCATCGTATTTTCCCCCTTCCATCAGAATAGTGCGTACTCTTCGTGGTTCCGCTTGATTGCCCAGTTGATGAACATAATCAGACAGAAACCAACCAGGGACTGATACAGGCCTGCCGCAGAACCGATACCGACATCAAAGCTGACACGCAGCATCCGAAATACAAAAGTATCCAAAATGTCAGTTGCTTCATACAGCTGTCCTTGGTTTCCAACCAGCTGGTAGAACAGCTCGAACTGTCCTCTCATGATCTGACCGAGAGCAAGCAGCAAAAGAACGATAAAGGTTGGAACCAGAAGCGGGATTGTAATGTAGCGAATCTGCTGCATAACGGTCGCGCCGTCAATCTGCGCAGCTTCATAATAATCATCGCCGATCGAGGTAATCGCTGCCAAGTAAACAACGGTACCATAGCCAATCTGCTTCCAGAGATAGATTATTACAATAATGTACTTCCAAATACTTGGAGTTGAATACGGTGCGAAACCAGCATTTCCGGTCAAATTCCGCACAAGCATCGTGACCATACCGGAACCGGAGTTGAACAGTGCGTACGAGAACGCCTGGACAATAACATAAGAGACAAAGTACGGCAGGAACATGATCGTCTGATACGTTTTCTTCATGATCTTGCTGGTCATTCTGGAAAGGATGATCGCAGCGGCAATCTGGCAGAAGTTTCCAAGGAAGATGAAAGCGACGTTATATAGAATCGTGTTCTTAGTTAAGTACGCAATCTTTCCCTGATCCCAAAGGGTCTTAAAGTTCTGCATTCCGACCCATGGGCTGCCAAACAGCCCGCCTTTAAAGGAAAAGTCGGTGAATGCCAGGTAGACACCTGCCATAGGGACGTAATTGAAAATCAAAAAGAAAATTAGAACAGGTACCAGCATCAGCCACATAATCCAGTGCTTCTTCAGGTCATAAAGCAATCCTTTCTTCTTCGGTCCAGCCGAAGCAGCTTGTTTCATGAAAATGCCCCTTTCTATAAAGTAAAGTATCTTTCCCTGCGCACCGGGTATTCTTTCCGGCCGCTTGGTCTATGTACACAGTTTACACACACCTTGGACAAAAAACAACTCAAAATTGCCGCAAAAACTCAAAAAAATCCTTTTTTTTCAACTGAAAAAACTTGCGATACCTGAAAAAAATCTCCTTTTTTGCGCCAAAAGACCGGGAAACGATCCCTTATGTCTGAAAAATGACTTGCTTTTTATACGCAATGCTGATAAAATAATAAAGAAAGAATACTAAAATTTAGATAACTCTGAGAATCGCTTTTCCCTAGGAAGGGGCTGGAAAATGAGCAGCAGCAAAACCACCTATAAATCAACCCGCTTTGACCCGTTATTTCTGCGCCATCTGCGCTTTCTGTTAACCGGTATCACGACGCTGATGCTGTGCCTTTCCTTTTGCCTTTTCTTTACCTTTGAGCGGCTGACCCGCAAAACCGTATTTCAGGATACGATTACCCTGCTCGATCAGACCGCGGAAAGCACGGCTGACCTGGTCGACACCTGCAAGCAAGTCACCAGCTGCATCCAGAACGATAAGGTCATCTCTCCGATTCTGACCTACCGGTCTTCTACCCCCGGAGAGGCGAGCGTTGCGCTGGAACAGCTCTCCCTTTATAAGCATACCGTCCAATCAATCAATTCCATTTATATATATAACGCTCGGAGTGGAAAGGTATACAGCACCAATGCCGTCACCGGCAGCGACAACCAAATCAAGTCGATTGAGGATTTTCCGGACAAAAGTGCTTTGGAGCTTATCGAAAATTATACAGAATACCCCTCCTATGTCTTAATTCCCCGTTTCTCCAACGATGGGAACTGCTATACTCTGATCGGGTACGGGTTTAAAGATAAAAACGTGGATGATTCCCTAAACTCCGCCGTCCTGGTCAACATTTCGACCAACTGGCTGCAAAACCTGATTGCTTCGGAAACAAGCGACTCCATCGGCGAAACATTGATCATCAACACAAGCGGCCATATCATCAGTGACAGCGCAGCCTTCCCGATGGACACCCCCCTTTCCGACATCCTGCCGGAAACCAGCGCCGAAATCATAAACCGGACCCCAAAGGGGGTAAACGGTTACTTCATTACGAAGGATCGCGGCGAAAAACTGTTTGTCGCGTATACCGCCCCCGACTCTCTCGGCTGGCAATACCTGCGCATTATCCCCTACGATTCGATTATGCAGGGGATTGCCCGGCTCCGCACCATGACCTTTTTGATCCTGTTTGGGTTCCTTGTGGTCGGGCTGCTGGTCAGCTGGTACCTAAACCGCCTGCTCTACCGGCCAATCAACCAGTATAAGGAAGACATTTCCCGCCTGGAAACCAGCGAGCGGGAAAGCTTCCCCGCCCTCAAGCAGGCCTTTCTGCGCAAGCTCCTGCTGACGCCCGACACGGGGATTGACCTGCCCCGGCGGCTGGAGAGCTTCGGCTGCAACCTCAACCTGGAAAAGCCCTTTTACGTCGCGATGATCAAGCTGGACCATTACCACCAGTTTGACGCGGAGATGACCGCCCTCGACGCCGAGCGGTACCGCTTCGCGATATTAAACATCGGCTGTGAAATAGCGGGAAAATATTTTCTCAGCGAAGGGGTCGACCTCCAGCGCAACCGGATGGTCATGATCCTCAGCGTCCGGGACGAGCCGCCGACCGACGAGCAATTCCGCGCGCTTTTGGAAGAGATCCGCGACGCCATCGGGAAGCACCTTTCCCTTTCCGTCTCCATCGGCGTCAGTGAACAGGGCACCTTCCACAACCTGTTAAACCTGTATGAGACGGCCGATGAAAACGGTTTCCGCCGGCTGTTTACGGGGGACGGCTCTATCATTATCGGCAAAAAAGAGAACGCGATGAAGGACTACCGCTATCCGGAAAAGAAGGAAAAGGTTTTGGCGGAAGCCCTCGCCCGCGGCAGCCTGGATAAGGCCAAAAAGGTGTACACCGAAATCATCAGTGAATGTTGGGATGCGCCGCTGTATATTTTCAACACGACGATCCTGCGGCTGGTCAGTATGTGCAACCAGGTCGCCGGAAACATCCAGGCGATGGAAAACAACGCTCCCTTCTTTATCAACCTCAGCCATATTGAATCGATCGAGCAGCTAAACGATATCTTTGAGGATATTTTCAGCGCCATTACGATGCAGATTCTGCACAGCGCTGGCTCCCGGAGCGACCAGCAGATCGACGCGATCAACACCCAGATAGAAAACCGCTATGCCGACCCGTCCCTTTCGATTGAATGTATCGCGGACAGCCTTGGCCTTTCCGCCAGCTACACCGGAAGGATTTATAAGCAGGCCACCGGCATGACCATCCTCGAACGGATTTTGGAGGTACGGATGGCACACGCCCGGCAGATCCTAGAGTCCACCGACGAACCGATCGCCTCGGTCTCCGAAAAAATCGGTTTTTCTTCCGACTCCTATTTCTACAAGATCTTTAAGCAGGAAAACGGCATTACCCCGGCCGCTTACCGAAAAAAGTTTTCCACCACAGGCCGAAAATAAATGACACAAAAATCTCCCTCCTATTCGGATCCAAATCCAACAGGAGGGAGATTTTCCATTATCCGTATACGTTTTACTTACCGTCTGCCGCGCCTGTCCCGCAAAGTGAGCAGCCGCAGGAGGTTTCCGATCGAGACGAGCAGCGCCGCCACATAGGTAAGGGCCGCCGCCGTCAACACCTTTTTCGCCCCCCGCAGCTCCTCTTCTTCCAAAATCCGGTTCTCATCCAGCGTCTTCAGCGCCCGGCGGCTCGCGTTAAACTCGACCGGCAGGGTAACCAGCTGAAAGACCACCACTGCGCAGAAAAGCAGGATACCAATTTCCGTCAGCAGCGAAAAGCCCAGTACAATGCCCAAAACCGCCAGCGGAATTGCCACAGACGAACCGATCTGCGTCACCGGAATAATCGCCCGGCGGACCTGCATCGGGAAATACCCCACATCATACTGTACCGCGTGGCCGCATTCATGGGCGGCAACACCGATTGCACCGACGGATGTAGAGCTGTAGGTGCTGTCTGAAAGGCGTATGACGCCGGAGGACGGGTCAAAATGATCGGTCAGGCTCCCGGCGATCCGCTCAATCCGGACATTTTGCAGGCCGTTGCTGTCCAAAATCCAGTGGGCAACCTGTGCGCCCGTGTACCCGCGGCGGTTGCCGACCTTATTATACTTGGCAAAGGTGCTTTTTACCCGGAAGGATGCCCACATCGAGATAAGCAGCGCAGGCACGACGTAAATCAAATAAGTGCTGTCGATAAACATAGGATACATAACCTCCTGATCTTCTATCGATACTTTTCCACAGGAGCCGGCCGGAAAGGGTGGAAAAGTCAGTATTCCTTCGGAATGTCCGTCAGCCCGACCAGTTTCTGGAACCGCTCCAGGTCCTTTTCGTTTTGAATGAGCATGACCTCTTCAAATTTCCCGGTGCGGATGTCTTTAAGTCCCGCTGACTGCTCCCCGGTACAGATGCTGCATTTGAGTACAGGCCGCTGGAACTGCGGGTCATAGGATATTTTCGCCTGTTTTTTGCGAAACATACGCGCCTTCTTTCCGCTGAACGCATCAGCTGTTGTTTTAGGTAAATTATACCATGCGGGAGAGAAAAGTCAATGCATAGACTATGTCGAGCAGGCAAAAAAACAGCGCACAGTTTCACCATGCGCCGCAAAAAATTATGAATCCCGTTTCAGCAGCCTCATTTTAAACGCCCGGATTTTTCCCATATACCGGCTGGTATACAAGGCACCTGTCAGCAGTATGCCCGATGCGGCGCCCAACATGAAATCTGCGATATAATCATAAGGCTGAACCGCTCTCAGCCCGGTTCCGTCTAAAACCATGTACACAATAAAGGCAATCAAGCCCACTAAAAAACAATACCCAAGGCGCTTTGAGAAAATAATCTTTTCATGATTGCTGTAGTCTGCAACCTTCAAAAGGGTTTCCTCCGTCTTCTGATCCATATCCTCTACCGTCCTTTCCCCGCTTAATATTTCTTCGATGCCCACTTCATAATACTTTGCAATCTGAATCAGCAAATCAAGATCGGGCATATTTGTCCCATTTTCCCATCGAGAGATGCTTCGATTGGATACGCATAAAATTTCCGCAAGCTGTTCCTGTGTAAGCCCCTTTTCGTTTCGGAGCTTTTTTAAGAAACCGCCTATCTTTTGTTGGTCCATATTTTTCCCTCCTTTCATGTTCAGCATGCCCCTTTTCAGAGCAAAAGAACAGGACATAGAGCGTGAATTTCGCATTTTTAGACAGACAATCCTGTCCGGCAGCCCATTCGTGGGCGTATCAATCGATACTGCTATATAAAAATTTCCTTTCCAGTCCTGAGACGTTTGTTTTTCGCATAGATTAGATGCAGAACGCAGAGTATGGGAGGAAGCATATGTCTATCATAGGTTTATTGATTATTGCGGTCGGCCTTTCCATGGATGCGATGGCGGTCGCGATCTGCAAAGGGCTGTCGCTGGGCAGCATGAGCCTAAAAAATGCCGTCCTGGTCGGAATATGGTTTGGCGGTTTCCAGGCCATGATGCCCCTGGCCGGATATCTTCTCGGCGCGCAGTTTGAGGACAGGATCGTGGCCTTTGACCACTGGGCCGCCTTTATCCTGCTCGGCATGATCGGGGTCAACATGGTGCGGGAAGGGTGCTCCTGTGAGGAGGAAAAAACAGGGCCTTCCCTTTCGGCGAGGAGTATGCTGCCGCTGGCGGTTGCCACCAGCATTGACGCCTTAGCCGTCGGCGTGACCTTTGCTTTCCTGCAGGCGGCAATTCTTCCGGCCGTAATGATCATCGGCATGACAACCTTTATCCTATCCATGGTTGGCGTCAAGCTCGGAACCCTTTTCGGGGCCCACTACAAATCAAAAGCGGAAATCACCGGCGGCATCATCCTTATCTTAATGGGAACAAAGATTTTAATTGAGCACCTGACTCGTTAAGCTGTATTTGGATTCTTTCCAGTTGTTTGACCATCGCGCAGGAGCGTCGTTTTGCCGCGCCCGCGTACGGCTTGCGGGCGTTTTCCTGCGGAAAATAAACGGCAAAACCAAAGGCAATGTTTTTCGCCAGCTGACGGAAAGCGTGACAGGAAAGTTTCGCAGTTGTCCGCCAGGACAACGAGCCTTCTTCAAAGGCCGCGTAACCCCTTCACCTTCCCTTTCGCACTTTCTACCCAGTATACACGCAAGGTTTTCGCGTCCAGTAAATCAGGATAAGGTGGGAAACCTTGGCAAAATAATGAACGGATGGCCATTTATGGAAGCAAGTATGGGACGGTAGGCTGCGGGCGGGGAAACCCCGCCCCTACAGAGTTGGTGAATACGCAGGTGGTTCTACGATAACCATTGGCTGGCGATGTAAACCCGGAACGTGATGTCCGTGGGACATCGAAACCGATTCCCTACAATATTTCCGGTAGATCGTACGTATTGATGGAAATAGGTGTGAGTCGGGAGGTTGACGGGCTGGCGCAAGACCAGTCCCTACGGAGTAAGCGAATACGCGGATAGGGTTGTTGTAATCATCGGTTAGCGGTGTAAACCCGGGCGCACACGTCGGGCATATCTACCGCCATCATGCGGCGCCCCTACGGAGTTTCCGGGGATGTTCGTTTGATTCTGTAGGGGCGCACCGATGTGTGCGCCCGCGTTCATGCACAAACCACCCGTTTCATGCCGCCATTCCGGAAGCATCCCGGCAATTTTCCATTTCCAGCTTACTTTGATCCGTCGGTTTCCTGTTTATAGACCCACCAGGAATAAACCATACTGCCGACGCAGCCTGCCAATAATAGCACAATGCCGGCTATACTCGCCAATCCGGTAAAGAAACCGGAAATCATCATCATAACGCCCGTAATCACAAACACAAATCCGCAAAACCGGTGCGTCTTTTTCCAGACCACCTCGCTGGCCAACGTCCAGGGTGTCCGGACGCCAAACATATAGTTCGGGCGGATGCGGGGCATCTGGTTGCCTAGCAGCATGAAAATCAGCCCCAGCCCAAGGTTAATCAGCAGCCCAACGGATATTTCCATCCCAAGGGCTGTCAATGGTGTCAGCCAGCTGACTGCGACCGTAAAAACGGTCATCAGAATCGAAAAGGTCTGGTAAATGCCCGCGTGTTTTTTATAGCTTTCCTTCTTGGGATCGATCTTCGGAACGACAATAAACAGCGCCAGTATCAGCAGCGGCAGGAGCGCCATCAAAAAGACACTCCCTTTTCCGGCCCAGCCGTCAATTTCGTTATTCGCGTTCCAATGAATCGGGACCTTCTCCGGAAGCTGCGGATAGAGCACCAACTGTCCAATAAAGGGTACGCCGCAAAGTGCCAGCAGCCCATAAATTACCTTCTTACTCATGCGCTTTCCCCTTTCCACGTTCTGTCGGCAAAGTATCCGCCCTTTTTTTGACCTTTCCTTTGCCGCTTAAATCGTAAAACCACTGCATGACCTGTTCCAAAACCGTCGTGTTCAGGCTGTAGCGGATAAACTGCCCTTCCCGCTCATCACTGATCAGGTCAGCGCCTTTGAGGATGTTCAGATGATGGCTGATCGACGGTTTGGTCATGTCAAAATGATCGGCTATTTCTCCGGCCGTCAGATCCTGCTGACCCAGAAGCCGCAGGATTTCCCGTCTGGTCGGATCGGCCAGTGCGCGAAATGCATCACCCATTTTCCGTTCCCTCCTGTATTTCGATAATTAGAATATCTTCTAAATATAGTATATGCCAAATTGGAGAGCTTGTCAACAAAATTCGCGCCGCAGACGGTATGCGGGAAAGAGGCAGCAGGTCGGAAAACCCGGCCCGCCTAAACCAAATTATCCTATTTTCTCAGCAGCGGCCCACCGCAGTACTTTCGCAGTCGTCGCCGCAATCGCCGCAGCCGTCCCCGGCCGCGCCCGAATCAAGGCCTTCCGCCGCCAGCGCCGCTTTGATCATAATCGCACATTCCAGCCGCTTTCTCTCAAATTCACAGCTGAGTTTGAAGGGCTTCAGCACATCCCCCGCATATTCCAGGTTATTGGCGTTGCAACCGCCGGAACAATAGAATTTCGCCCAACAGTCCTTGCAGCCTTCCTTCGCGTAGACATTGGCCTTTGCAAAATAGGCTTTCATTTCCGTGTCAAACTTTTCCGGTTCATAGACATTGCCCATCTTCCATTCGTCCTTGCCGACAAACTGATGGCAAGGATATACGTCGCCCTCGGCGGAAACCGCAACATACTCGTTGCCGCAGCCGCAGCCCCGCAGCCGCTTGATCGCGCACGGGCCTTGATCGAGGTCGATCATGAAATGGAAATAATTAAAGAATTTACCTTCCTTGCGGTACTGAATGATCTTCTTCGCCAGCCGCTCATACTCCGCGTTGACCGCCGGGATATCCGCTTCAGTCAGGGCATAATCAACGCTGGGATCGGTGACAACCGGCTCCATCGAAATCTGATCAAAGCCGAGGTCGTCATAATAATGGAAAACATCCTCGCCAAAATCAAGGTTGCGCTTGGTAAAGGTGCCGCGGACATAGTACTCCTTGTCCCCGCGGGCCTTCGCAAACTTCTGGAACTTCGGAACAATCGAATCGTAAGAGCCTCTGCCGTCGACGCGGACACGGAAAAAGTCGTTGACCTCCTTCCGGCCGTCCAAAGACAGGACGACGTTATGCATCTCTTTGTTCATATACTCGATCTTGTCGTCGGTCAACTGCACGCCGTTGGTGGTCACGGTAAACAGGAAGTGCTTGTCGTGGAGCTTTTCCTGCTCACGGGCGTAGGCGACGGTCTGCTTGACAACCTCCCAGTTCATCAGCGGTTCGCCGCCGAAAAAGTCCAGGTTTAGGTTGCGGCGCTTCCCCGACTTTTCAATCAGGAAATCAATCGCCTTTTTCGCCGTTTCAAAGCTCATCATCGCCCGATGTCCGCCGTAATCGCCGGTGCAGGCAAAGCAGTATTTGCATCTCAACTGGCAATCCTGCGCCACCAGAAGGCACATCGCCTTGACCGGGGAAGAAACCATCCGATCGGCAAACTGCGCGTAATCATCCTCGGAAAAGAGAATCCCGTCTTTGTACATACTGTAAAGCTCGTCATACGCTTCCTTCAACTGCCCGGCAGAAAACTCCCCGGAAAGCTGCCGCAGGATCTCATCCGGACATTTTTCCTCCATCGGCGGCACAATATAATCCAGCAGCCGGTACGCCGCGTCGTCTACTACCGATACGCCGCCGCTGTGGACATCCAGCACGATATTAAATCCGTTGAGGCTGTATTTATGGATCATGGAAGCAACTCCTTTTTATGTCTTTATCTTTACAGGCACAGCTTTTGGCGCCTGGAACAAACGAAAACCCCGCCTTGGGCGGGGCTTTTACCCGAAACGGAAGACAAAGCTTACTTATCTTCGTGTTCGCATTTCTGGTTGGCAACGGTGCAGGAAGTCTTGCAGGCAGACTGGCAGGATGCCTGGCACTCGCCGCAGCCGCCTTTCGCAGCGGACTCTTTCAGATTGCTCTTATTGAGAGACTGAATATGTTTCATATGAAACGCTCCTTTACTTTGGATTTATTCAGAAGGACCCCCTGCGCGGACGCACCCGCGCGTGAGCCTTTCCCGGCTTAAACCTTTGTCTTTTCCGCGAAGCCATCAGCGCGCCGAGCGCACCGGCCAGCAGCATAACGCCGCACCGCACCAGCTCCGTCGCCGCAACCTCCCGCAGCAGCAAAACCAGCGCCACCCAAAGTAGCACCGCCGCCGCCGATCCGCAGAGCAGTTTTGTCCCCTTTGCAAAGGCCGCACCAAACACGCCCGCGGCAAACGCGCCGGTGAACACCGGAAGCCAGACGAGGAAGGGATACCCGCTGGGCGCCAGCTCCAGCTTCACCGCCGCCAGCGCTCCCAGAAGCATCATCGCCGCCGCTGCGGCAACACCGGCCAGCAGCCCCGTCAAAACAGGGAAAAGATAGCTTTTGACCTCAATTTTCTGCACACGCTCCACCACCCATTCTAAAGGATAGTACAGCATATGCAGCTTACAGGCCAATCAGACTTTTTATCAAACTTGGGTCAAATGTCTTCATGAATCGTCTCGCAGGACTGGACAGCCCAGCGTTTGATCCGCATTTTTGTGTTGTTGCTGCCCGTCTCGATCAGAAGGGTATCCTCCCGGAGCGAAACGACGCGGCCGACAATGCCGCCGGCGGTGACGATTTCATCCCCGACCTGCAGGCTGTTGCGCATTTTGGTCACTTCTTTTTCTTTCTTTTTCTGCGGACGGATCAGCATAAAGTACATGACCACAATGACCAGTACCAGGGGAAGCAATGAAACAACAATTGAGATGACGCTTTCCGAACCGGTTGTAGCAGTCATCAGTGCAGCAGTAGAAACCATTGGTTTTCCTCCAAAATATGTGTATTTTCAGGCGTTCAATATCCTAATCCAGAATATCCCATCCTGTATCTTTCCTTATTATACATGACAAAGTCGCTTCGCGCAAGAGGAAATCCCTCTTTTTTTGCAAAAGATTCTTATTTTTTTCACAGTTCCCCGCTCCGGTCACTCTGCCGGCAGGACAGCAGACGGACAGAAGTCCTTCATCGGGCACCGTTCGCACCAGGCCTTTCTCGCCGTGCAGACATCCCTCCCGAACAGCACCAAACGGTGGCAGAAAGCGCCGCCCTCCGCGGGCGGGATAATCTCCCACAGCTGTTTTTCAACCTTGGCCGGTTCCTTTCCCTCCGATAAGCCCAGCCGCCCGCAAATCCGGATGCAGTGGGTATCGGTCACAATACAGGGCTTCCCGAACACGTCTCCCAGCACAAGGTTCGCGGTCTTCCGGCCGACACCGGGCAGGGAGGTCAGCGCTTCCATCGTATCCGGCACCTGTCCGCCGTAATCCCGAAGGATGGTCTGGGCCAAGGCCTTTACATCCCGCGCCTTGGTGTGGAATAACCCGCAGGGATGGATAATCTCCTCCAGGTCTTCAATCGGCGCATCCGCCAGAGCCTGCAGGCTCGGGTATTTGCTGTAAAGCACCTCGGTCACCATATTGACCCGCTTATCGGTACATTGGGCCGAAAGCCTGGTCGAAATCAGCAGCTCATACGGCTTTTCATAGGTCAGCGAGCAAATCGCATCGGGGTAAAGCTGCTTCAGCACCTCAATCGCCAGCAGCGCCCGTTCTTTTTTCTCCATATTAACTTCCTTTCCTCTGTTACTCTCTCCACTCGGTAACATCCTCTAATTTTCTGCGCGGTCTGGGGAAGGGCGTTTCATCCTCATATCCGATCGCCATAGCGGCAGCAAGCTCCCCTTCTGTGCTCAGCCACCGAGAAAGCTCCTGCTGCGCAAAATAGGTATCACAGATCCAGAGACTCCCCAAACCAAGCTCAGTGGCCGCTAAGGTCATATTTTCCATGGCGGCTCCGATTGACTGCGCATTACAGATCTCATAGATGCGTTCCTCGGCCGTCAGTTCCCGATCAAATCCCAATCCAAGCGGATTAACCACGAAAATAATAACAGGAGCCTGTCTCATAATATCCAGCGTATAGGCGGCACCGGACAGATATTTTGCACTTTCCGGCAGCAGAGGGCTTTCCTTCTCCCTTTCCAAGCCCATTTCCATGGCCGCAAGGGCATCCGCTTTGGACTTTCCCTCCGCGACGACAAATTGCCAAGGCTGCCGGTTTTTGGACGAGGGAGCCAGTATCCCGGCTCGCAGAATCTCTTTGACGCAGGACTGCGGCACGCTTTTTTCCTGAAATCTGCGGATACTGCGTCTATCTGCAATCGCTCCAAGCATTTCCATTACACTAGCTCCTAAACCGGCCGTCCTTCCTTATCCGTTCCGGAAATCCCATCTGTATACGGCTCTCCCAAAATTTCTTTTGCCAATTCCGCCAGCGAGGGCTTATATTCCCCCGCCGTATCAATATAGAAGGTCGGGGCGTCGATAACCGGCTCCCGGTAATCGGAAACCTCCGGCTGTATCCCCCTTCTTGCCATACCGACACCCTTATCGCCGTGAAAATATTCCCGGCGGCTGTCCTGCAGCCCGCGCTCTACAAAGCGCTGAAGCGCCGCACTGCCGTCAACCCTGCAGACCAGCACCACGACCCGCGCCTTGTCCAGAAACGGCTCCAGCATTTCCGACCATATCCCATGCTGGAAAGCCGCCTCCGCGATGACCGATATGCCGTGGTCCACCAAAAACATCAGCGTATCGAAAAACGCCGCCGTAACGGTACGGTTCACATCCGGTGGGAGCTGCCCGTGGGGCTTTCCGGCCGTATGGACATACCCTTCTTTGATCCGGTCGCGGCTGATCACCAGCATCCAGATTTCCTTCCCCAGCACTTCCGCAAAAGTCGTCTTCCCCGCCCCGGGGCGGCCGGTCACGACCAACAGGTAAGGCTTTCCCATCCGCACTATCCCCTTTCCGACGCGCCGAGGGCTTTTTTGTGCCCGGCGCCGTCCGCCGTAACGTCCTTCATCCATTTGTTATTCCGCATCCGCCAGGCGATCATCAGCACCTTAATCGGTTCGTCCAGCTTGCTGCAAAAATAAACCGCCAACACCGGCGCATGGAATACAAAAGCCGATAAAATCGCCGCCGGCGTCGCAATCAGCCACAGCCCCGCCAGGTCGACAAACAGCGCATACCGCGGATCCCCGCCGCGCAGCAGCCCTACGACGCCGATACCGGTCTGGGAAATGAAAAAGACCAGTATCGACAAAATCTTCAGCATATCCATCGCCAGCTGTTTCGTCTCATCCGGCACGTTATAAAAGCTGACGACCGGCGCGGAAATCAGCAGCACCAGCCCTGCTGCCAGCAGCCCCAGCACAACACTGATCATCCGGAACCACTTAACTTCCTGCTGTGCCCGCTCCATCAGGCCAGCGCCGATATCGTTGCCGATAATAATAGCGGAGGCGTTGGCCACGCCGAAAATAAAGACGGTCGAAAACTGCTGGATCATCGAAGTGATCTGGCTGGCGGAAACGACATCCGCCCCCAACCTTCCGAGAACCACCGACTGAATCGAAATCCCGACCGACCAAAAGACCTCATTAAATGCAACCGGCAAACCGTTTTTCAGATAGTTTTTCAAAAGGACCTGGTCAAAGTCAAGGATATCCCGCACCTTAAACCGCAGCTTTTTATCAACAAACAGAATGTAAACCAATACAATGGCCGCATCGCCGATGCGGGTGATTACCGTCGCAATCGCGGCGCCCCGGATCCCCATGGCCGGGAAACCAAGATGACCAAAAATCAGGATGTAGTTTAATGTAATGTTGCATACCAGTGAAAAGATCGAATCCGCCACGGCGATGCGGACAATCCCTACGCTGCGGATGGTCGTCAAAGGGTGTTGGACAGGCCGAAAAAGATATAGCACCAGCCGATCACCCGCAGGTAGGAAACGCCTGCCTCGATAATTTCCGGGTCGTTGGTGTAAATTTTCATGACCGTTTCGGGGAAAAGCATCACGGCGGCCCCGAGCAGGATACTGACGCTCAGCGCAACCTTTAGACAGATCGAGATCACAACCTTGATCGAACGGATATCCCCTTTGCCCCAAAACTGGGCGTTGAGGACGCTGGAGCCGAATGCCATCCCAAAAATCAGCAGGTTAAAAATAAAAAAAGGCTGGTTCGCCAGCGAAGAGGCGGACAGCTCTATCTGGCCCAGCCTGCCCAGCATCAGGCTGTCCACATCTGCGCTGCCAACGAAATCAGGTTTTGCGCGACCATCGGAATCATTAGGGTCACCAATGTCTTTATAAAAGCGCGGTCCTTAAACATCGACTGTTTCATATCATTTCTCCTCGTACCAATTCTGATCTTTTTTCTCCGTGCAGCAAAAAGGGGCATCGCCAAACACGCCCCTTTTTTCCAACTATACGATTTCAGATCATCCGCTCAGGGCAGCATCGTTTCATCGGCGTTGAGCGCCTTTGTCTCGGCCTTTGCCTGCTCCGACTGGGAAACAAAGCTTTCCTGGACGCCCGCCAGCTCCTTCCGCACCCGCTCCAATTCGGCGATGGTCTCCTCCGAAACCTGGCGGAAATGCTCTTCGACGCCGGTCAGCTGTTCGTTCAGGCCGGAAAAACGGGTTTCCGCCTCCCCGCACTGACGGCTGTATTCCGTGCGGACCTGCTCCGCCTCCGATTTTGCCTTTTCGATGATCTTCCGGGCATTGATCTTTGCCTCAATCAGCAGCTCGCCGATATCAATCCCGGTCCGCTCCGCAAAACGGGCCGTCACGTCGGCAAGCTCCGCCTCCAGCTCCTGATTTTTTGCCGTAAAGCCCTTTAGGTTTTCCTCCAGGACATTTTTCTTCATCTGCAGCTCGGTGTTCAGCGCCTTCTGCGCCGACAAATCCCGCTGCAGCTCCTCGTTCTTTTTCTGCAAAGCGGCCATGGATTCATTTTTTTCATCCAGCGCCATACGGTTGACCGAAAGGGCCGCATTCAGTTCATCAATCGTATCCGCCTGGTCGCCGCACTGGTTTTGGAGCGCACGCTCCCGCTGCTGCAGCCGAGACAGTTCTTCCTTGAGGGCGACCGTTTCCTCCCGATGCTTTTTCTGCATCTTTTCAAAATAATGCATGACATCGGCCTTATCAAAGCCGCCGATAACCGCTTTTTTGAATCTTTCGCCCGATTCCATTTTCTCGCCGTCCCTTTCCGTCTATTTTTCATGATCTCCTTTCATTATACAGGAACCGACCGCATTTGTCCAGTAGAAAAGCGGCAAAATGAAAAACCCCCTGATGTCTGAAAACAGCAGGAGGTGTAACATATCTTATTCTTCGTCCGGGGGCGCTGCTTCCATCAGCCGCATTCCCGCCGTACTGGTGACCGGAAGGGAAAAGACAATGCTTTTCGCCTTGCTGGAAAGGCCGGCCTGATCCATGATTGCCCGCATAATCCGGTTCTTATCTTCCCGCTTTACTACGATGAAGACCATCTCTTTTTCCGATGCCAGCGAAACCCCTAAAAACTGCTCCGCCCGCTCCATGCCGGTGCCTTTGGCGTGGATAACCGTTCCGCCGCCGGCGCCCTGGCTCCGGGCCGCATCCATAACCATTTCGGCATACCCCTGGTTGGCGATTACCACCAGCAATTCATTTTTTGTCTCTTTCAAGGTGGTCTCCTCCCCTTTGACAAAATTCTGGTTTTCCGTCAAAAATTCCAGCTGCTTTTTGCCCCCAATGCTGCTGACCGGAATGATAAAGGCAATCCCGGTACCGGGAACGTCAATCTGCATCCGGCTTTGCAGGCCCTGCTTGACCCTTCGCCAGACGTCGTTTGTGACAATCGACAGCAAAACCGTCTTTTCGTTGTCCTCCAGCCCAAAATAATCCAGGATCTCGCTGGCCGCCGTACCGCGGCCGACGGTCGCCAGCATCCGGATCACATCATATTCCTCATATAATTCAATAAAACGGCGGGTGCGCTGCCGGTCGACAATCGTCACCATCCAACTCAGTTCACTCATACGCGCTCCTTTCTGCTCCGCAGCCCCTTATATTACAGCTCGATAATCGCATCCTCGCCCAGCGCATCCAGCGGCGATACCCCTGCAGTCGCGGCGCCCGGAAGAAAGGCGGTATGTTTCTTTACGACGGACACCAGCCCCATAATCTGTACGGTGATCAGCGGGGTCATCGCGACCATTGCCACCACGCCGAACGCGTCCGTCACGATATTCCCGCCGGCCGCCACGCAGGCTCCCTGTGCCAGCGGCAGAAGAAAGGCGGCAGTCATCGGGCCGGACGCGACGCCGCCCGAGTCAAAGGCAATCGCCGTATAGATCTTCGGCACAAAAAAGGATACGCCAATCGCAATCGCATACCCCGGCACCAAAAACCACATGATCGAAATCCCGCTCAATACCCGCACCATCGCCAGGCCGACGGAAATCGACACGGCGACCGACAGGGCCGTCCCCATCGCACCGGCCGATATCGCGCCGTCGGTGATCTCCTCGACCTGTTTGTTGAGGACATAAACCGCCGGCTCCGCCTTGACGATAAAATAGCCCATCACCATCGCCACCGGTACCAGGAGCCAGGGAAGCTTTCCCCCGGCCAATACCTGGCCGAGATAGTTGCCCGCAGGCATAAACCCGACGTTCGCCCCCGTCAGGAACAGAACCAGGCCCACATATGTATAAACCAGGCCGATGATGATTTTCACGAGGTTTCGTTTCGACAGCCTGAGCGAAACAACCTGAAAGATCCCGAAAAAGAGGACAATCGGCAGCAGGGAAACGGCGATCTCCTTCATGTACGACGGGAACCCGACCTGGAACAGCTGCCAAAGCTCCCCGGAATCGCGTACATCCGGAATGACCGGCGCGACATAGGCGCTGTCCTCCGGCCTATAGATCATCCCCAGCAGCAAAACCGCCAGGATCGGGCCGATTGAACAAAGGGCGACCAGGCCGAACGAGTCGTCCGCCGCGTGGCGGTCGCTGCGGATTGCAGCGATACCGACGCCCAGCGCCATAATAAACGGCACCGTCATCGGTCCGGTCGTTACGCCTCCCGAATCAAAGGCAACGCTCAAAAAGTCCTTCGGTACAAAACAGGCCAGCACGAATACCAGGATATAAAACACCACCAGCATCGGCGGCAGCGGAATCCCGAACAGAATACGCAGCAGCGCGATCACCAAAAACGCACCCACCCCGGCCGCAACCGCGCCGATTAAGATCGCGTTTGGAACCGAGGGAACCTGGTTCGCCAGTACCTGCAAATCCGGCTCCGATATCGTGATGATCAGGCCCAGGCAGAAGGAAACCAGGATAATCAGCCACAGCTTTTTGGTTCGTGTCATATTGGCGCCGATTTTCTCCCCCATCGAGCTCATTGACATTTCCGCGCCCAACGTAAAAAACATCATTCCAATGATAATCATCACCGCTCCCAGCAAAAAGCAGAGCAGGATGCTGGGGGAGATCGGCGCGATCGAAAAGCAGAGCACCAAAACGATTGCCACGATCGGCAGGACCGCTTTCAGCGACTCCGTAAGCTTTTCCCGTAATTTTTCATGCAGTTTTCCCTGCACCGACTGTCTGTTTCTGTTCAAATACTTCCACCTCTTATCGTGTACATTCCGTACCGGCCAACAGTTTACGTTTCCAAATATAATATCATTATATCATATTCTATACCGTCTTGTCAGCATCGTTTTGGTGATTGTAACAGAATATTTACGTTTTTTCTACGGAACGTGCGGATATACGGGATTATGATTCCGCCGGGCGGATGATCAGCATCGGTGTCTGGTCGTCCCCCTGGCCCAGCGGGTTGTCCCGCAGGACTTCCTTTAAAAACGGGATATCGGTTTGCCCGGCCCATCCGATGATCTCCCCGCCCAGGTCGTTGCAGTCGGCAATGACGACACGGACCTTCGCAATGTCGGAAAGGCGCTCGGCCAGCTCACGGGCGGTCCCGCACGGATCCTCCGGCGAGAGGACGATCCACTTGTTATAGGGTGGGATTGTGCAGGCGCAGGGGCCGTCGATACCCGCCGCCTTGATTCCGGCTACGCGGTAAAACCATCCCTTTTTCCCAAGGCATTTCCCCACCGCCCCGGCGGCCGCCGCCAGCAGGATCCTTATCCGCCCGCATTCCCGGATCGCGCACTCCATCGTCTCCGGGATCGAAAGACCGATACCGTACGGGGTTTTGGTCACGAAATGCGAGAGGAGGCGGGCCAAACGCCCGGGGTGCACCTCCTCTGCCGGCATCGCGCGGCCCTGGGTAATCGCGACCGCCTTTTCGGTAAGGACGAGGATATCCCCGTCCCGCAAAAACGGCGCCGCGTATTCCCTGACCGCGGGCAAAAGCTCGTCCTCCGGCAGAAACAGCGGCGTTTTGATCGCCAGCCGCCGGTAACGCTTCCCGCCCGCGTAGATGACCTCCGCCCGATCAAAATTGACCAGCAGTCCGGGGACGGTACTCTCCCGCTGATAGGGAAGAATCTGTTCATCGGCCCGTTTTCTCTCATTTTCCATCATAATATTCCCTCCTGCATGATACTTCATCCCTTAGGATACAGGATTCCCCTGCCCGGTTCCTTGAGAAAAACGAGGGAATTTCCTTAGATTTGCTTGAGGTTTTGCGCACAAAAAAGGCGAAAGGGTTTTGCCCCTCCGCCTTGATTTTCCTTTCTATGTCTGCCCGCTTCCTCCTATGGGCAGCGATACGGTAAAAATCGTCCGCCCGTTCCGTGCCGCCGCCACAATCCTGCCGCCATGCAGCTGCACAATATCCCGTGCGATCGCAAGCCCCAGCCCCGCGCCACCGCTGCTGCTTCTGGACGGGTCGCGCCGGTAAAATTTCTCAAACAGCCGCTCCAAATCCTCCTCCGGCACCTCCCCGAGACTGGCAACCGACACCTGTACCCATTCTTTCCCGGCAATTCCGGTAATTTCAATCGTCCCCTTCTCCCCGTAGACAGCCGCGTTGCGCACCAGATTGATAAATACCCGCGCGAGCTTCTCCGGATCGGCGGGAATCCGCATCGATTCCGGCATTTTCCGGACAATCTCCATCCCTGCCTCTTGCAGCTGCGGGTACATCTCATCCGCAATCTGTTCCATCATGTACGTAAGGCTGACCGGCTGTTTATGAAGGGAAACCTGCCCGAAGGTCAGGCGTGTAATGTCGAAAAACTCCTCCACCAGCTTTTGTAGCCGCTGCGCTTTGTCGAGCGTGATGCGGACATATTTTTCGCGCAAATCTCTTTCAAGGCCCGCGTTTTCCTGCATGAGGTTCAGATACCCGATCACCGAGGTGAGCGGCGTACGGATATCATGGGCAAGATAGAGCAGAAAATCGCTTTTCCGCTGTTCCGCCTCCCGCTCGGCCTGGGCGGCGCGGTTGAGCTGCTCCCGAACCTGTGTCAACCGCTCCTGCATAAAAGAAAGCTCCGGCGACATCGAAAAGGGCTTGCTCTCCCCGTCCACCAGCTGGTCAACCCCGGCGATCATCTCATCAAAATAGTGGGTAAAGCGGTTGAGCATCAGGCGGAAAATGATGATGAAAAAGAGTAAAAACACCCAGAACATAATGTATTCCAGATTGCTGCGGATATATACAATATAGATGTACTGCGCGTCGTCCCACCCCTTGTCAAACAAGGCCATGATCGTACGGGTAATCATATTCCCGATCTTATTGTAGCCCAGCACCCGAATCAAGCACACCGTAACAATGGCTTTTGCCAGAACGCCCAGCATTTCCCGGAAGATTTTCGTCACCATATGCCGGTACGGCTTTTCCGCCCATAACACGATTTTCATTCCGCTTTCCCCCTTTATCCTTCTCCCAGCTTATAGCCGATTCCCCATACCGTCTGGATATAGCGCGGCCGTCCCCCGGTATCGCCCATCTTTTCCCGCAGATGGCGGATATGGGTCGTAACCGTATTGGTGTTTTTGTTCCAGTACTCCTCTCCCCAGACGCCATGAAACAGTTCCTCGGCGCTGAGCACCTTCCCCGGCTTTTCACAGAGCAGCCGCAAAATCGTAAACTCAGTTGGCGTCAATTTAACCGGCTGCCCATCCAGCGTGCAGGTATGGCTTTCGGTGTTCAGCATCAGCCCGTCATAGACCAGCAGCTTCTCCCGGTCTGTTTCTGTCTGCGCATTATAATGGGTATACCGGCGCAGCTGCGCACGCACCCGTGCCATCAGCTCGAGCGGCTGGAACGGCTTGGTCACATAGTCGTCCGCCCCAAAGCTCAGCCCGGTGATCTTATCGGCATTGCCGTCTCTGGCGGTCAGCATAATGATCGGGTAAAAATGCTCCTGCCGGATATACCGGCAGAGGGAAAATCCATCCCCGTCCGGCAGCATGATATCCAAAACCGCCAGATCAATCTTCTCCCGGTCAATGCAGGCCTTTGCATCTTTGACCGAGTAATATTTATACACCGTAAAATTTTCGTTTTGCAGGTAGACTTCGATTAAATCCGCGATCTCCTTTTCATCATCTACAACCAATATACTAGCCATATCCATTCCTCCCACTTCTTCATTATAACATGGAAAACAGAAAAAACATTGAGATTTTCCTGAGAAAATGCGGGCTTTCCCGGAAAGCATCGGGCAGGAGAAAAAAGGGTGCCGCCGCTTTTTTTCACAAACAACTTTTTCCTTTACAAAGCCGGGAATCTTCGTTACAATGGAAAAAGGAGGCGATCGTATGCTGGAAAATAAAATCATGACGCCGCAGGAAATGGAAAAGTACCTGCATGACCTGAAAGCCTGGCTGGAATCGGTCAAAGATGATCCGTCAGAAGAAATGGCCGACTTTTTTGCCAAACGCATCGACGGATATGACAACAACCATCTGACCGGATGGCCGGAGGAATACGCCCATATCGCAGATTACTTTTCGGAGGGGGTGGCAAACCTTTTGGATATCGGGTGCGGCACCGGGCTGGAGCTGGAATCAATCTACCGGCGGTTTCCGGATGTGCGGGTGACAGGGGTCGACCTGTCTGCGGATATGCTGCAAAAGCTGCGGGAAAAATATCCGGATAAGAATATTACACTCATCCAAGCGGACTATTTCGCCTGCCCTTTTCCCGAAAACCACTTTGACGCCGCCCTTTCCTTTGAAACACTGCACCACTTCAAGATGGAGAAAAAACAGCAGATCTATAATAAGCTTTACCATACCATCCAAAAGGGCGGATACTATCTCGAATGTGACTATATCGCCTGCTGCGACGAGGAGGAAAAGCTTTGTCTGGCGGGATACGACTACCGCCGGAGCCGGGACCGGGTGCCGGAAGACACGTTCGTCCATATCGATATCCCGCTCACCCTTGCCCATCAGCGGGAGCTGCTGGAAAAGGCGGGATTTACCCATATCGCCGTTTTGTGCCAACGGGAAAGCACGATGATTATCCGGGCGGAAAAATAAGAAAATACGAATAAATATCCACCGGCAAAGCCGGTGGTTTTTCATAGACGGGCATAGCCCTCTG
>CAYWRQ010000023.1:0-25513 GCA_964460915.1 uncultured Oscillospiraceae bacterium | reverse complement strand
ACACTCGGGAAATATGCCGTGAAAAGTGACAGTGGGGAACGGTTCTGGCGGCCCTGTATGTACCTTACGGAGGATTTAGGGTAATGGGGAAAGTGTTATACCGTATCGAATCGTACATAATGGGAAAGCCGGCGGCGCCCGGCGTGATCGAAACAGACGATTACCGTAAAGCGCGGAAAGCGTTTATCACTAGCTGGGACAGTTTAAATTATGGCGTAAAGGTCTATCGGAACGGGGTAAAGCTGAACATGGCCGAAACACTTCTTTTATTCGAGCCAGACGGACATAAAAAACGGCGCCATACGGATTGAGCGGGAGGGCTGTGTAAAGATGACCGGTAAAACGAGGAAAGAGGTACGGGAGCAGCTGGGGGCAATGGGGAAAATCAGTCAGGCCAAGGAAATGAAGTACAGAGCCAGGCTTTTGCGGGAGGCGGCCGCGTCGATGGACGGGAAAAGCCGGGAGACATCGCTCAGCCTGGCAAAAACACTGGACAGGAGCGGGAACGCAATCATCCGCAACGCTGCAAAGGGCGCCAAAATGATGGAACTGCTCAAACCGATGGAGCAGACGATTATCCGGCTGCGCTATATCGAGGGGAAAAGCTGGGAAGAACTCAGCCGGGCAATCCACTATTCGCGGGGCCGGGCGGCACAGATCGAACGGCAGGCGGTCGACCGGATACGGGGCGTTCGGTAGGAGGATGAACACAGGGAAAACAAAAAGCGTACGCTGCAGCGGTGCAGGTACGCTTTTTCTATTCGGTTAGAGGGTGAACACCGGGGGTTAAGTCCCGATTTTATCCCAGTCGATATCGCTGGCGTCAACCCATCCGCTTTTTTCCGCTTCTTCCAGTTCGGCGGCTTCGGCGGGGGTCAGTTTCGTATAATCCGGGTCCCAGGCCCGAACGAGTTCTTGAAAAGAGCTGTTACCGGCAAGATATCCGTCGATATCCTCAATCAGATACTCAGCGCCCAGCGTGTGCAGCGCGCCATAACAGGAAGTAATATATTCCGAAACATGGCACTGCGAAAAAAGGCCCATTACTTCCCGACCGGTCAAATGATGGGCGGCCTTATAGATTTCAAGGCAATAGATCAGGAATTTACCTTCACGGCTCATATTCAGGCCTCCTCTGGAAATGTGAAGCTGCCGGTAGAGAGTTCTTCGTCAAACATGGTATAAAGCGTAAGCGGGCTAAAATGCCAAAGGCCGGTCGCTTCATCCTCCAAAGCTGCATACACTTTGGAGCGATAGAATTTTTCTGTCGCGGTGGCTTCATCGTAAGGATGGTTTTCTTCAATCAGCGTGACCACCTGCGGGACAATCAGCGACAGCAGAGCGGCAAATTTATCTTTTCCCATTATGCTTTCCCTCCTTCAAAGGAATATTGGAAATGCAGAAAAGAAAGCGCCCTTTCAGAGGTGAACACCATCTGATCATAGAGCTTTTTAATCTTCAGCATTTCTACGGCCTGTTCTTTCGTTAAAACGCCCGCTGTATACAGGGCAAAGGTCTGGTAAACATCATCATCTGCTACGGGGCCGAAAACAATATCATAAATTTTGCCGTCGTAGTTGCCGGAACGGTTGGCAGAAACGAAATCCAGCCATGCTTCATCAGGCCCGGAGAAGCGAAGCAGGGAACAGGCGGGAAAGGCGCCCTTTTCATTCAGATCGTAAACATTGACAACAGGTGATCCTGCCTTTTTGCGGCGATAGACTTTTTCTGAAAACTGGATTGCCTGCTCCCGGTTGGTTGTTGTGTAAAATCCAAAGCCGAAATCTAAGAATCGATTTTGGCGGATTAATTTCGGCTCCGAAACAATCAGATTACTGCCATGATAAAGAATCATACGTTCCATCCTTTCTTACATCTTCATAATACCACAGCGAGAGGAATGGCGCAAGGCTTTTTGCGGCCTTTACGCCATTCGGCTGTAGGGTGAACATTCAGCGTTCCCAGCTGGCCTTTTCTGTATTGACAAAGGTCTCGATACCGGGACGCTGTTTTTTCAGTTCTTCAAACCGGGCGCGGGCTTTATGGCGTTCGGCGCCGGAGTAGGTTTCGGAAATGACCGGCTGCGGGGGAATGGTTGCATCTTCAAACACCTTTTCCAGACACACATAGTAGGTGACGGAGCCTTGGTAGTGCTTCTTACGGACAAGGGACAGCCGGTAATCATAAACGGCGGTCGCTAGCAGAGCGGCCCGGGCGGCGATCATCTGGCGGTACTCTTTTAGGTCGGCAATCAAACCCTCCAGGCGCTCAATATCCTGAAGGGTATGAGCATCATAGCGTTTGCAGCCTTCAAGCGTATGCATCAAACGCTCCGGCTTCGGGCAGTAAAGATGGATATTGGCGCTGTATTCGTCCGGCATACAATCAAGTTCTTTCATGGGGATCTCCTTTCATTCGGTGACAAACTGAACATTCGGCTAGGGGCTGAACATCAGGCGGGGACGCGGACAAGCTCGGCAAACACAAATGGGGCGTCTTCAATTTCGCCATTCATCATCGCGTCTTCCGATTTTTTTCCGCACTTTTGCAGCAGGGAAACAAAGTTGAACAGGTATAACATCGGGTCTACCCCGTAGCCCGCGCTGACCGTGAAATAATAATAGCCGTCGATCCGCTGCAGGCCGGTAAAAAACGGCACACCCGGCAGAGCGGGGATAGAAGCATTCCGCCGGTCAAACCAGCGTTCAAAGCCATCATCGGCAAAACAAGCGGCAGGGAGACGGGCAAACAGTCGGCAGCCGGCATAATGAGCGTGAACAAGGGCGATTTCCTCATCGCGTTTCTTCTGGCGGTACTTTTGCAGCTTTTCCCGGCGGTATTTCGGAGTGCTTTCCGGGATCGTCGGAACCAGCAGCGAACGGAGGGCGGCGGCCTCATGAACAGAGGATAAAAGGCCCGTAGCGTACTGCGAATTTTGATTTGCTGTCATAGATGAACATCCCTTTCAGGTCTTTGGGTTTGACTTCTTGCGACGTCCCCGGCGGGACGTTTCGACCGGTTGTCATCCGGTTCTCATCAGGCAAGGTTAACGGCTGTACTGTCTGAACAGGATTTGCGCCGCTTGCAGCGCTGGCCAGGATGCCGGTAGCTTGTCCCAGCCGCGATCATAGGTCGCAGCTTTTTTGCCGTCAATCCATAAGCAAAGTTTCAGTACATGGCTACCGGAATTTGCGGAACCGACCTTAACTTGATACTTAACCGGTACAGTTTGGCCGGATGGATGAATAATACGGATTGTGCCCATACACCACATAACAAGACCTCCTAACGTGATTGCAAGTATATTAAGCACTGACGCGCTTGCAAGAGGGGGACCAATACCAAGCGGATTTTTTCGGGGACCAGCGGCAACCCATGGATTTGAGTGCGTCTCTATACGGTTTAGTTTCGCCCATGATCCAGACGTAGCAGCCGCCCTTTACAGTGACGGACACGCCCGGGAGCTGTTCAGCTGCCGTCTTAACACCGGCGGCGTATTGGTCATTCGTGAGCTGTTCGGCTGGCGTAGTCGCCGGAGATATTCAAGAAGATGTACCAGTAGCCGTCCGCTGTCTCCTCGACACCCCAGCTATATGTACCACCCTTTGCGAACTCCTTTATCTCCTCCGGGTCATTAGACCAAGCGGGTTTCCAGCTTGTCGTGTCCTCGAAGTATCCGTTCTCGCAGCACTCTCTCATGCAATCGACCCATCCAGAGATGTCTTCGTGAACCTCTTTGAAAGTTTTCGCAAAGCGCCGGAGGGCTGTCTTGTAGCTCTTGCATTCGGTGAACATATCAACCGAAACTTTCCAGTCATCGTCAATGGCTGCCGGGATTTTCTCGTAATCGCTCGCGTTCTCGAACGTCTCCGTCCAACGCTCGTATTCGTCGTAGCTGTTAAACTTTTTCATATCATTTCCTGCCTTTCATTTCGTGCTTTTATTTATCAAACGTCAGTCAAGCGCTGACGCGTTTGCAAGAGGGGGACCAATACCAGGCGGATTTTTTCGGGGACCAGCGGCAGCCCATGGCCTTGAGTGCGTCTCTATGCGGCTTGGTTTCGCCCATGATCCAGACGTAGCAGCCGCCCTTTACAGTGACGGACACGCCCGGGAGCTGTTCAGCTGCCGTCTTAACACCGGCGGCGTATTGGTCATTCGTGAGCTGTTCGGCGGCGGGCTGGACATTGGACACGGGCCGAACATGGGCAGCGGCGGCGCGGGCCTGTTCCAGTTCTTTTTGCAGGGCGTCGCGCTCTGCCGTCATACGCTCCAGACGATACGCAAATTCGGCGGCTTCATCGTTGGCACGTCTGTCAGAGGTAATGTACATATAGTGCAACATCTCTTCCAGCATATCCGACAGACAAAACAGGCCGTCCGTGAAATAGGACTGGTCCATCTCCACCAGTTCCGCGTGAAAGGTATCGACTGAAATGGCTGAAGGATCATTGACCAGACGAAGACGGCCAAACGCCTCCTTACGCTTATCGGCCCAAAGTTCCGGACCGTATTCGGCCTTGAGAGAGGGAGAAGCATACAAACGAGTGGTGCGGATCGTTTCGCGGATCGTGTCTAACATGGTGGTTACCTCCTAAGGGTTTTGGGTTTGACTTCTTGCGACGTCCCCGGCGGGACGTTTCGACCGGTTGTCGTCCGGTTCTCATCGGGCAAGTTAGGCGGATACAATCGAATCAGCGGACACGCCTGAAATTTGGCGGGATCCGTATTTTTGCCGTATTTGCGTCATGGATATGTCGCGTTTATGAGGCTTGTAACTGCCTTGACCTTCCGGGTGCCAATACCACTTTTGTTTTTTTGCGGCCCACCGGCAGCCGGCCGCCTTCAGGGCGTCTTTATGCTGACGGGTTTCACCGCCGATCCAGAGCCACGATCCACAAAGTTCGATGTCAAGGCCGTCAAGCTTAATCAACGCGTTGATTATCGCGATGAATTCCGCGGCGGTTTCGGTCGTTTCCGCGTCTTTCGTCCCGGCGGCGGCGTGAAAGCGAATGTCTTTCATAGCCGTTTCATACTGGCGGTTCAGTTCCTGCATTTCTGCGTCCGTGCCGCCGCAGTCAGGATGCATTAGCATAGCAAGGCGGCGGTATTCGCGTTTGAGGGTGTCAAGGTCATGGATGTTCTCGAAATAGTTCTTCATGGTTGTACCTCCTGAATGATTGTTTGAACGGTTTGCGGTGTTTGTTTGTTGTGGCTACAGCATAACACAAGAAAATTTTCGCTGTCAACCCCCCTAAAACCGTTCCCCCGTAGGGGGAAAAAATTTTGCACAAAGTTTCGGGGATTTTTTTGACGCTTGTTTTTTGGGGTTGCGTTTGTCCCGCTATTTCAACCGGTGGGTTGGTGTCGGTTGATTGTGGCTAGATGATACCATGCTAGCAGTACATAAGTCAACCCCTTTTTTGACGATTTGGAGACAGTCACAAAATACACTGCTAGCATTTGTACACATTTACCATGCTAGCAGTCTTGACCGGATTTCTTTTTTGGCGTATAATTGTATAAGGCAAAGGGGTGATACAATGGCGAAAACAAGCCCGGCAAAAATAAAAGCTAATGCAAAATGGAACCGGGAAAACATGGTGCAGCTTGCAGTCAGGATGTATCCACAACAGCGGGACGCGATCCGAAAAGCGGCTGACAATGCGGGACTGAGCCTTGCACAATATGTGATAACGCGCTGTCTCCCAGCGGATACGGAGGCGGGGCAGGATGGGAAAGATAAGCAGGTTTGACGGCATGGGGGCCGGTGCGCTTGGGAGACTGGGCGCGCCGGTCTTTTTTGTTTGGGAGAATGGGCGGGGATGATGGCGGGGAGCGTGTGTATAAGGCGCGGCAGGTGGGAGCGGATATGGAGCGGCATCGCGTTTATACATACATAACGCGCGCACACATAACGCGCGCTTTAATAGGCGTGAGGGCGGGGAAAGCGTGGGCGGGGTAAAGGGAGGGCGAGGGAGGAAGATGGGCGGGAGAAGAAAGGCAAGGCGGGAGAAAGAGAGAGGGAAGGCGGTAGGGAAAAGGTACTGTAACCAGAATATTTGTTTTAGCGGGCCAGAAAGGCGCAAAAATTTGCAAGTTTTTGGGCCTTTTTTTGGGGCTGCTTCGGTTCGCGGGGCGCTGAAAAAGATCACACAAAATATTACATTTAGGTATGGTATAATATAAATAAAGAACTTGACAGGCAGGATTTAGAAGGGAGGGCGCGCTTAAAATGGGCGAAGTGATGCTGACGGAAGAATCGCTTTCCGGCTATATCAAGACCAAGGATTTAGCGAAGGTTTTAGGCGTGACCGACAGACGAATCCAGGATATGACTAAGCAGGGACTTCTACATAAGGCCGATTCCGAGGTCGGGAAGAAGGGCGTGTACAAGATGCCCGATGTCCTGCGGGAATACAGAGCGTCGCTGTCCGAATCCGCACGGGGCCACAAGGTACGCAATGAAAGCGAAGAAAATCTGGAAAAGGCAAAGCTGCTGGCGGAGGTAGGATATAAGAAAGCTAAGGCCAGAAAAGCTGAAACAGAGCTAAAGGAATATGAGGGGTTATATCATCGGGCAGATGATATTGAAAAGCTGGTGACGGAGCTGGTTTTCACAATCCGAAACGCGTTGATGGCCATGCCGGGAAGGCTGTCCGTCGTATGCGAAGGGAAAACGGCGGTTGAGATTTCTCAGCTGATGAGGAAAGAGGTATACGCTGTCCTAAGCGAACTGGCCGCACATGAATATGATCCGGGCGCTTACCGGAAGCTGGTCCGTGAACGGGAAGGCTGGAAGGCTTTGGAGGAGAGGGAGGATGATCGCGATGAAGAGGACTAGCGGCTATGGGTAAAAAGAATATGCGGCGGGTTTCTATGCTGATTACGGCGCAGACTTTATGGAACCTGGAACGGCTATGCAGGATGTCCGGCTATATGGATATCGGGCGGGTCGTAGATAAACTGGTACGGGAAAAGATGCTTTCGATGAAGATCGGAAACTGCAAAGACAGGCAGGCTTGATCGCCTGTTCGATACAATTAAAAGAGCGGACTGGGGTACAGCGCAAGGGCTGTATCAAAGTCCGCTCTTTTTTACGAATGCAGGTGAAGGTATGGCACGCAATCAAAATATCCAGGAAGATACTGGAATCAAACAGCCGCGTACAGAAAAGTTCTTTACGCAGATCATAAAGAGCTTTTCCCCGCCGGAGGACCTGAACGTTTCCCAGTGGGCGGAAAAGAACCGTGTACTGGCTGCGGGGACTTCTGCGGAGGCTGGCCTTTGGCGCACGTCGCGTACCCCCTATCTGGAAGAACCGATGAAAGCTTTTACAGAACCGGGGGTTGACCATATTGTGCTGGTGTCCGCGTCGCAGACCGGCAAGTCGGAATTTGAACTGAACTGCCTGGGGTATATCATCGATCAGGATCCCGGTGTTGTGATGTATGCGCATCCTACCGTAGACGAAGGAAAGAAATTTTCCAGACTTCGTATCGCGAAAATGATCGATGCCAGCAGGCCGCTCAAGGCAAAAGTCAAAAAAGCAAAAGGCAGGGATTCGGCCAATACCGTTTCGCAGAAATCTTTCCCGGGCGGTGAACTGATTATCACCGGTTCTAACGCGCCTGCCGCCCTGGCAAGTACCCCGGCGCGGTATCTGATTGGGGACGAGATGGATCGCTGGGCGCGGTCAGCTGGTAAAGAGGGTGATCCTTGGGAGTTGGCGAGAGCCAGGCAGACCACGTTTTATAACCGCAAGGCGGTTGAGGTCTCCACGCCGACGATACTCGGGAACAGCCGTATAGCGGCGGCCTTTGAAACCGGCACCCGCGAAAGATGGTGCCACCAGTGCCCGGACTGCGGGGAGTTTATCAATATCCAGTGGAAGGATATAAAGATTAACTTTGATACCATCCCCAATGGCGTGAACCAAAGCTATCAGCTGACCGAGATTTACTGGATATGCCCTCAGTGCGGGACAGTGCATGACGAAAAAGAAATGCGCCGGCAGCCGCAAAAGTGGGTTGCAGAAAATCCCGATGCAATCAAAAAGGGGACGCGTTCTTTCTGGCTGAACGCATTCTGTTCCCCTTGGACAAGCTGGTGGACAATCGGGCAGCGGTTTCTGGACGCAAAAGACGATCCGGCCAAGCTGGAGGTTGTTTATAATACCCTTTTCGGGATGCTTTGGGAAAAACGGGAAGACCTGCCGGACAATGAGGGCTTGCAGACCAGACGGGAACACTACGAGGCGGATTTGCCCAGTGGAGTGCTGTTGCTAACCTGCGGTGTGGATACACAGGATGACCGGCTGGAATATGAGGTGCTGGGGCATGGACGGCACGGGGAAACCTGGGGCATTATGAAGGGCGCGATCCCCGGCAGGCCGGATATTGCCGACAGCGATCAGGTCTGGGAAACGCTGGATACGGTGCTGGACAAAACCTGGCGGTTTTCAGACGGCCGAGGCTTGCGTATTTCGATGACCTTTGTCGATTCCGGCGGCCACTATACGCAAGATGTCTATTATCAATGCAGCCTGCGGTTTCATAAGCACGTCTTCCCGGTCAAGGGGCGCGGCGGGGACGGCATACCGTACACGCAGGTACCCAAGCGGAACAAAATCGTCATTCATGGACGGAAAATCGGGGAAGTGTACCTCTATTCCATAGGGGTTGACGCGGGGAAAAGCATCATCATGAGCAACCTAAAGGTACAGCTGCCGGGGCCGAAATACTGCCATTTCCCATCGAATGAAGAACGGGGGTATGACGCGCAGTATTTTGACGGCCTGGTTTCGGAGCACCTATCCCTTAAAAACAATAAGTGGGTGTGGGAGAAGCTGCCGGGACGCCGAAGGAACGAGCCGCTTGATATCCGCAACTACAACCTGGCCGCCGCCAGCGTCCTGGCGCCAGACTGGGACAGGTTGGAGCGGGAACTGAGGGAGCAGGAACCCGGCGGGAAAATCCCGGAAGTGCTGCGCAGCGGCGTTAGGCGGCGGAGGGTAATCAAAAACAAAATGCTGGAAGAAGAATAGGGGGTTGGATGTGGCAAAGATTGAACGGCTAAAGGCCCGGCTGGCAATCAAGGAAGATATGCTGGAAGAGGCGTATAAAGCCTACCGGGCACTGCTGTCCGGGAATGTACAGCGGTATATACTGGGCAGCCGGGAACTGACCCGGCTCGACCTTACAAAGCTTAGCGCGGAGATCAAAAAACTGGAAAATGAGATCGAGGAGCTGGAAAGCGAGATTGACGGGAACGGGCGCCGCAAGATGGCTGCGGTCATTCCGCGCGATTGGTAAGCGTATAGCGCTGAGAGGGGGTGAAAACCATCGGCAAGAAGAAAAAGAAAGTGAATGTGAAGGTAAAGGCGGCTGCAAAGGCCGAACTCTATCAGGGAGCGGGCTTTACCGGGAATTTCCAAAATACCGGATACTCGGAATCCGGCGCCAGCTACCGCAAGCGCAGTTTACGCGGGATGCCGTCCGTATCCAGCGCCCCTAAATACGATATTCACGACAACAACGCGACTTTGCGGGGGCGTTCGCGGAACCTGTATATGAGTAAGCCGCTGGCGACAAGCGCGATCAAGTTAAACCGCACCAATGTTGTGGGGACCGGCCTGCGGCTCAAGAGCACGATAGACCGGAATGCTCTCGGTATGACGCTGGAGCAGGCTACTGCCTGGCAGAAAAAAGCAGAAGCGGAGTTTTCGCTCTGGGCGGAAAACAAGCAGATGTGCGATGCGCTAGGGATAAACGATTTCTATGAACAGCAGGGGCTTGTCCTGATCAGTAAACTCCTTTCCGGGGATGTATTCGCGCTGATTAAGCGGGAAGAACCGACAAAAAGGACGGCGGGAAGGCTGCCGTATGCTTTGCGGCTGCATATCATCGAAGCCGACCGGGTACGCAATCCGACCGGGACAAGTTCTTTTCCGGGAGGCTTCACGACGGCCAAGGCCGAAAACGGGAACACCATCTATGACGGGATCGAGGTAAACGCAGATGGAAGGGTTGTCGCTTATCACATTGCAAACGGTTACCCGCTGGATTGGAGCGAGGAACAGCAAAAGTCTGTCCGCGTGGAGGCGTTTGGTGAAAAAACCGGGCTGCCGAACGTCCTGCACATTATGACAACCGAGCGCCCGGAGCAGTACCGGGGCGTCCCCTATCTGGCGCACGTGATTGAACCGCTGCTGCAGATCGGGCGGTATACCGAAGCGGAGATCCAGGCGGCGCTGATCCAGAGCTACTTTACCGCTTTCGTAACCGTAAACAGCAATCCGGCAGAAATCCCGTGGGCGGAAGCACAGGAGGAAGGTGCCGTACCGGATATCAAATCGGGCGAAAGCGAGTATCAGATGGGGCCTGGGCAGGTCATGACCCTGGCGGAAGGGGAAGACGTAAAGTTTGGGCAGCCGACCCATCCGCAGACCGGGTTTGACACCTTCATCAAGGCGATGGCGCAGCAGGTCGGGGCGGCACTCGAAATCCCGCAGTCGGTCCTGATGAAAGCGTTTAACTCCAACTATACCGCCAGCCGGGGCGAACTGATGGAAGCGTGGAAAGCCTTCAAGATGCAGCGGGAATGGCTGACCAATGACTTTTGCCGCCCGGTATACGAGCTGTTTATCACAGAGGCGGTCGCCAGAGGAAGACTGTCCGCGCCGGGCTTCTTCACAGACCCCGCCGTCCGGAAAGCATATCTGAAATCAGAATGGATTGGCCCCTCACAGGGGCAGCTGGACCCCAAAAAGGAAGTCGAAGCGGCAATCCTCAACGTGCAAAACGGCTTCAGCAACCGGGAAACCGAAGCAATCAAGCTGTCGGGCAGCGAATACGCGGCCAATGTCGACCGGCTGCTGGAAGAAAATAAGCAGCTGGCGGAAGCGCTGGAACCCTTACAGGATATGCAGATGGGCACCTTCCCGGATGAACCGGAAGACAATACAAAGAAAGAAGATGATAAAGATACATGAAATGCTACAATTTAGTCAAAAAACCTGACCACAGCGCGGAACTTACGATGTACGGGGAGGTCGTGGATACAAGACCTGTCGACTGGTGGACAGGCGAACCGGTGGACGGCGATTTTATCTGCCAGGATGAAATCATGAAAGAGCTGGATGGTCTCGGGGACGTGACCAGCCTAACCATTCATCTGAACTCAGTCGGCGGGGACTATTTCGCTGGGCTGGCGATCCGGAACCGCATCCGGGCGCTGGGCATTAAAGTGGACACGGTGAACGATAGCCTCGCCGCATCCGCCGGAAGCATTATCATGCAGGCAGCCAGTAAAGGCGGGAAACGACTGTGTTACGCTGCATCAAACATGATGGTGCACGGGGTACTCGGGTTCATGTACGGGTATTACAACCAGGATGACCTGCAAAAAGGAATGAAACAGCTGGAAGCAGCGGACAAAGCCGCCGCTATTTGCTATGCAGAATCGGGGACGGTCAGCGAGGAGGACGCCAGAGCGGCGATGGCGGAAGAAACCTGGCTGACCGGGCAGGAAGCGGTGGAAAGAGGATTTGCCGATGAGGTAATCTCTATGGCCCAAACGGAAGAGACAGCTCTGTCTGATGATTTCCAGATGAGGGCAGGCGGCAGAACCGTACGCGCCGGATGGCTCCGGAGCTATGCGACCCTGCCGAAGAATATCACAAAGGTTCCGGCTTTGCCGGACAAACCAAAGGAGGAAAACAAGATGGAATTTCAAAACAAAGAAGAACTGAAAGCAGCCTTCCCGGAATTTATCCGGCAGCTGGAAACAGACGCAGCGGATAAAGCGACGGCGGATAAGCAGGAGAAAATCGACCTTGCAGTCGCCGCAGAGCGGGAAAGGATCCAAAACATCGATGAGATCGCAGCCAGTGTACAGGATGCCGCCCTGATTCACGAAGCTAAGTATGTAAAGCCCATGACGGCGGAGCAGCTTGCCTTTGCGGCAATGAAGAAACAGGCGGCGCTGGGCGCTGCGGTTTTGGGCAATATGGCGGATGATGCTGGTAATTCCGGCGCGGCGGGCGTAAAAGGATTGCCGGCGGATAACAGTGAGGATGCCGAAGCAAGGGAACTGCAAAGCATGATGATTCACAGCGCCAACATGAAATAATGATCGGAGGGAATAATCGTGGCAAACTATGAAAAAATTGGCGAGATGGCTTATGACAATCTCATTCACAGCGCGGAGCTGCCGCTCATGGTAGAGCGGAGAAAGGTAAGCGCCGCGGAAGAAATCAAGCGGGGTACCGCGCTTGCAGGCGGGGCAGACGGCTTGGAAGTGATGGCTTCAGGCGGTGAACCGGCGGCTATCGCGGCGGGAGACATTGAAGCGGGTGCGGCCGCAGGCGAGGTTTACCTGACCGGCCATTTTAACCGCGACAAGGTAAACGAGATTACCGGTATTACGCTCAGTGACGAGGATGTAGAAAAGTTCAGAAAGCTCGGCATTGTCCTCTCGTGGGCGAAGAAAGATTAACCGTATCAATAGGAGGTATTCATATTATGGCTATCAATCTGTATCAAACCCAGTTCATGCTGCCGGTTGTGCAGCAGATTTTACCGCGCCACGCTTTCCTGCGCGACCGGTACTTCAAAGACGGCGTGATTTTCCCGACAAACGACGTACTCTGCGAATATAAGGACGGCGAGAAAAAGATCGCGCCCTTTATCTCGCCCAGGATGAACGGCATTACCTCTTACCGCGACGGCTACAGGACTGTCCGGTATACGCCGGCTATGGTCGGAGAAAAGCGCACGCTGACCATTGATGATCTGAACCAAAAGGGGTTCGGGGAAGACCTGTTCTCGAACAAAACCCCCGCCCAGCGTCAGGCGGAAATCCTTGGCCGTGACCTTGCGGAAATGACCGATCATATCATCGGCACCGAAGAAGAGATGGCGGCGCAGTGCATCCTTAAAAACGCCATTGTCGAAAAGGTCTATCACGGCGAAATCGGCGGCAGCGACTATACCGAATGGGAGATCAGCTATTTCGAGGGCGATTCCAATCCGGCAGAATATACCCCTGCGGAGGTATGGAGCGAAACAAACAAAAATATCCTAAATGACCTGTACGCGATGGCCGGTATGCTGCTGGAAAAAGGACTTCCGGCAACGGATTTTGTCTGTGCGCCCGACGTAGCACAGATCATGGTCCAGAACGAAACGATTCAGAAGTTTTTGGATAACCGCCGGTATGAGCTGGGACGGGTAGAGCCGAGAGAACTTCCGAGCGGCGTTACATACATCTGTACGCTGAACGCCTATGGTGTGTCGCTGGATGTATTCAGCTATGCCGAGCAGTACCAGGCGGTAGACGGGACGATGCAGGCCTATATGCCCGCAGGATACGGCTTTGTATCGGCGCCCGGCGCGGGTGAAGCAATCTATGGCGCCGTCTCTCAGCTGGAACAGGAAACCGGTATATTTGCGACTTACGCACAGAAGCGGGTACCAAAGTATATCGCCGACGCGACAAACAATGTCCGCACAATCCAGTTGGTTTCAAAACCGCTCCTAAAGCCGCTGCAGATGAACCCCTGGATTTCCGCAAAGCTGCTGTAATGATGCTGGCCGTAGGCAGATCGGCCTGCTTACGGCCATAAAGGAACTCAGAAAGGAAGTTTAGAGAGATGATTTTAATTACCACCGCAGGCAGATGCGCCGTCGTAACCCCGCAGGGCAAGCGGAAAATCTGTACAGAGGGAGAAATCGTCCTTGGTACGCCGGAATGTGAAGCATTTCTGATCAAGCGGGGAGCCGCCAAAACGGCAGACGCGAAGGATTACAGCCAGCTGATGGAAGAGACAGAGGAAGCAAACAGCAAGGTTCCCGCTTATGAGAAAATGACAATCTCCCAGCTGAAAGAAGTGCTGACGGAGAAAGGCATTGCATATCCAGACAAGGTCAAAAAGGATGAACTGGTTGCCCTTTTGCTGGAATCGGAGGGAGCATGAGCTTTAAAGATAACCTGGAAACAGACCTGGAAACAGTGTTTTTCAACCCGGAGGAGCTGGCAGATGAGCATGAAGTGAACGGTGTAACTTGTCTGTGCGTGCTGGATACGTCTGACCATCTTTCCGATAACGCGACCTTTACGATCCACAGCCGGAACATGCAGTACAAGTCCGAAACCTTACAGCTGGGTGACCGGGTGCTGTTTATCGAAAAGAAATATGTCGAAAAACAGCCGAAGGTTGGAGAAAACTTTTACATCGATGAAGATACCTATCGGGTTATGGACGTTACAGACGCCTGGGGAATGTACCAAATCCATTTGCGGGATATCAGCGAGTAAAGGGGATGCGGTATGGCAAACAGTATTGTGTCGGTGGGCGGGCTGATTCAAATTGACTTCGACCAGAGGGGACAACTGAAAGACATTGAGAAAAGATTGGGTTCCTTCGATAAAAAAGCGCCGAACGTCATGAAAAACGCGCTCAATAAAGCGGCTATGGAAGCGAGAAAAGAGAACGCGAAACAGGCTAAAAAAAAGTACAAGGTCACAGACAGCAGCGTGCTGAACGCAAGTAACCTGATGAAAATCAAGCGCGCACGGGTAGGCAATTTAACAGCAGAGCTTGATACCAAAAGCAATATGTATGGGTATTACAAATTCCAGGTAAAGCCCCGCGCACTGGCGTGGACAGATGATAAGCCCAGGATGTATCGCGGGAGGGTACTCAAAAGCTCCGGATTAAACGCTATGGACGCGGATGGCGTAGAAAATGGTAAAACCCCTGCGGCTACAGGGGCCAAAGGATTTATCACGGCGTTTCAGTCCGGTCATGTTGCCGTCGTATACCGTGTCCAGGGGAAACAGGCCAAAAACCGACCCGGGCCGCTGAACAAGCATACCCAGGCGATTGAAGAATCTTACTCTCCGGGCTTGATGTCGATGTCTGCCCGTTCCTTCAAGGAACCGAGCGTAAAAGAGGAAATGTTTTCAGCTATGGAAGCAGAGATTGATCAGCGGGTCATGAGCGTACTGAAAGGCGGTTAAAATGGCAGTTTTACAGGATATGGCTCCCAGCCGGTTTTTGCTGCGGCTGGGACAGGAAGTTGAAAGCCTGATGGACGGCATGAAATGCTACTGGCAGGACAAAAGAAACTCCGAACGCATCTTAAAACCCGTGCGGGTATTTGTGCAGAATATGCCGATTCAGGATCACGAGAACCGCTTGGAGGATATGTATCCCTCGGTCACGGTCAAGATGGTACAGGGGTTTAAGTCGGACACCGGGAATTTTAAGGGCCGCGTCATGTACAACTGCCTATGTGTCTTCGGCGTGAAAGATTTCCAAAGTAGTGAAGCGTGGATGGAGCTGTTTTCCATGTATGAACGCATTGCAAAGCGCTTTACGGACAATCCGATGCTGGATAAGTACGAGGAAACCGGAGACAGCGCGTTTGAATTACAGGCAGACGATACCGCGCCCTACTATTTCATGGCCTGTACCCTACAGTTTGCGGCGCCGGAAGTCGGGCGGATTGACGGAGAAATTGAAAACTTGGTTTAAGCCAAAAGAAAGGACTGAATCTATATGGCATTTACACATGGTATTTACAATACCGAGCGGGAAACCAGCATTGTAGCACCGATTACGACTACAGCCGGCATCCCGGTTATTGTGGGCAGCGCACCGATTCACCTTGTCGCGGGAAACCCAAAAGAGGTTACAAACCGCCCGGTGCTGCTGAACAATTATGCAGAGGCGGTCAATATGCTGGGATACAGCGACGACTGGGACGCATACACCCTTTGCGAGGCGATCGACTTCTATTTCCGGGTACAGGGCGTAGGGCCGATTATCTGTATCAACGTATATGACGGCGGATATACAAGCCAAGAGGTAGAAAAGTTCGTGGAGACAACCGTTGAAGAAGCAGCGGACGCGGATTCCATCTGGATTGCCGGTGAAAACGGGAACAAGCTGGAACAGGATACCGACTATACACTCAGCTGGGAAGAAGGAAGTTTCACAGTTACACCGGAAGAAGCACGCACCGGGGAGAAGGTAACGATCTACTATCGCCTGTCTGATGCAGAAGCGCCGGTTATCACCAAAGAGAATATCATCGGCGGCGTAGACAGCGACGGAAACGAAACCGGCATTGAAGCAATCCGCCGGGTTTACCCGATTCTCGGCATGGTCCCCGGCATCCTTCTGGCTCCCGGGTTCTCACACATTGCGGAGGTTTCGGCGGCGCTGAAGGCAAAGACCGGCAACCTCAACGGCTGCTACAATATCTTTTCCATCGTGGATATCGACAGCTCTACCGACGGGGCCAGGACCTATACAGCCGTCAAACTGCAAAAAGAAAAGCAAGGGCTTACCGACCCGGAACAGTACGCCGTATGGCCGATGGCAAAGATCGGGGAGAAGATGTACCACGGCAGTATCGTGGCGGCGGCGCTGGCCGACTATGTAGACGCGCAGAATGACGGGGTGCCGTACTGTTCCCCTTCTAACCACGCGCTTTCGATTACCGGTATTTGTTTAGCAGACGGGAAAGAAGTGGTCATTGACCAGGAACAGGCAAATACGGTCAACAGCTTTGGCGTCGCGTCCTTCCTCAACCGGAACGGCTGGCGGCTTTGGGGCAACCAGACCTGCGCATACCCCGGCACAACGGATATCAAGGACGCCATGATCCCGGTAAGGCGGATGTTCAACTGGCTGGAAAATAATTTCGTAGAGACATTTTTCCAGAAGGTCGATAACCCGGCCAACTACCGGCTGATCGAATCGATTGTCGATTCCTTTAACCAGACCGGCAACTACTACGTAAACCAGGGATATTGCGCCCGGTGCGAGATTATGTTCGATATCGAGGAAAATCCGGCCACGGAGATTTTAAACGGTACCATCAAGTTCCATACCTACTTCTCGCCGTACCCGGCGGCACAGACCATCAAGAACACGCTGGAATTTGACCCGACGGCACTTCAGACGGCGCTTTCCGGTGAATAAAGGAGGGCTACAGAATGGCATACAAGATTTCCTATTCAGAAAAAACGGCAAAATATAACGTGTACCTAAACGGCTACCGGCTGCTCGGCCTTTCGGATGAGGTTTCAATGCCGGAAATTTCGCTGAAAACCGATACGACCAAGGTATCGGGCGGCGACTTCGAGGACCCGATCGACGGGCAGTTTGAAGCGATGGAATACGAAATTCCTTTCCGGCAGTTCTACGGCCAGATTTTTGACGTCTTCCAGCCCGGGGACGTCGTCAACCTCACGCTGCGGGCAGCAAACCAGGTGCTCGACGGCGCGGGAAATTCCGGGCAGGTCGGGACAAAGATTGTCGTCATGGGCAAGGTTAAGAGCCTGACCGCCGGTTCGTACAAAGAAGGCGTCGGGACAGGGGCTAGCGTAAAGCTTTCAGTGTTCGCGATCCATGTCACAGAGGGCGGGGAAAGCAGGCTCGATATCGATATCCTAAACGGCCAGTTCCGGGTCAACGGCGTCGACCGGATGGCCGCCATCAACGCGCTTGTATAAACGGGAAAGAAAGGGAAGAATCACATGAAAGCAAAAATTAAACTCAATCCCGCAGTTACCTTTGAGGGGAAAGAGTATACCGAACTGGATTTTTCGGAGCTGAGCGAATGGAGCAGTCTTCACTATGCACAGGTCGAAAGCCGGTACAGAAAGATGTTCCCTGACGCGGGCAATTCCGGAAAGATCACAGAGGCGCAGCCGGAATTTGCATGGTTTATCGGAAACGAGGTCACAAAGCTCCCGATAGAGTTCTTCCAGCAGCTAAAGCCCAAATACGTAAAGGTGATCAACACAATCCTCGCGCGTTTTTTCTTCGCTACGGCCGAAGATTATGCGGAGATGCTGGAAATGGATCTGCCGGAAGAATAAGTATTCGCGGCCTAAAAAGAATTGCCTATCAGCTGGCGAGAGCAAGTTTCACCAGCATGGAATATTTTCTGAGCCTTCCGATAGAAGAAATGTTGGACTGGGTAGACATTATGAGCGAGGAGACGGACGATGGCTAAGACAACGCAATATGAATTTCTTGTCCGTCTCGGCGCGGAGATGGACAAGTCTGTCAACAACGTTTTTGGCAAAATTACCAAGATGGCCGCCGGGATATTCGGCGCGAAAGCAATTATCAATGGAGCAAAGGCTCTGGGGGAAAAGATATATGAAATCGGCCAGCAGTCGGTAGAACTGGCCGCAGAATTGGAAACATCTACAGTCAACGCTGCCAATGTATTTGGCGGTACAGCAGAGCAGGTAGAGGAAAACGAAAAAGCGATTTCAGATTTTTCCAGAGTGCTTGCATATGATATGCCTTATTCTGCATCGGAAACTGCCGACTCTCTTTACTATCTTGGACTGGCCGGTGTAGACGTTAGCAACTCCATGGAAACAGTCGGCGATATGATGAAGCTTGCTTATGTCGCGGGCGAAGATGTTTCAACGGTAGTTGACCTTGTTACCGACTCCATGTCCGCTTTGGGCAAGGAGATTAACAGGGACAATACCACCGAATATCTAAATGAAGTCGCTACTGTCATGGCCACGACCAACACCAATGCTTCTATGGCGATGGAAACCATCTTAAAATTCGGCGGTGCCGCAGGTGCCGTAGGACTAAGTTTGGAAGAATCCATTTCAATGCTGGGCGCGATGGCAAACTACGGTGTTAAGGCGGAAGAAGCAGGTACGCTGTTAAACTCTGCCTTGGTTCGTATGACGTCCAATTCGACCGCACAAAAGGCATACAAGAATGCTGGTATTTCCCTATATGACGATGAAGGGAATTTCAAAGGAGCCATTGACGTTTTAGAAGAGCTGAACGAAAAGCAGAAGACGTGGAACGATCAGCAGCGTGATGCTACGATGGCGGATATTTTCGGGACAAGGGCTTATTCCCGGATGCTTTATATGCTGGATGCGCTGGAAAAAGGCGAAGACGGGCTTTCTGATTACGAGAAAATCCTGCAAGGCATTGAAGAATCCGATGGACGGCTGAACCAGATGTATCTAAATCAAGCGGATACATACGCAGCGCGGGTGGAAATCTTAAAAGGCCAAGTCGATGATATGAAAATTGAGATTGGCAATGCGCTTATCCCCGCAGCAGAAGAAGCGATGGGGTGGATTTCTGAAACATTTTTCCCAGAAATGCAAAATGGTGCATCTTTACTCGGGTATTTTATTTCCAGCGAGGTTACTCCAAAAATCAGGCCGTTTTTGGATGAAGCGTATGAGAAAGGAAAAGATTTTGCTGCAAAAATACAGGAAGCAGGGCAGGCGGCCCAGAACTATTTTCAAAGTAGCGAATGGAGCAATTTAGCCGAATCTGCACAAGGGTTTGCAGGAGCACTTGTAGATGGGTTTACGGAAATAAACTGGGTGTTGGTTAAAGAAACTGCCGTAGAGATAGGTGAAGGTGTTGTGAGTGTAGCAACTACTATCGGTACAATAGGAGAGACACTTGCCAATATTTGGAATAGTCCATTTATAAAATTCCTACGAAATACAGTGGGATTAGTTGCAGAGGGACTCGGTAAAAATCTTAGCTGGATGTTGGAAGGCTTTAACAGAGGAACCAGTGCGGTGCTCAATCCAGTTAATAATTGGCTGGAATCGCTTGGCGATCCAAACGGAAGCAATGAAGCCTTATTGGATGATTTTAGTGACCGTGCTGCGGAAACCCAAACACAGATTGATTCTCTTTCTCAACAAGTTGGCGCACTTGAACAACAAATGGCGCAGGAAACTGACGCGGCGATGATTGAAAAATATCAGATACAAATTGACCAACTCAATTTAAGTATTGCCCAGGCGAAGACGAATCTCGAATCGTTACAGGCCGCAGCAGCAGGCAATGAGGCAGGAACAATTTCTAGCCAGGTATCTACATCATTTCCCAAACAAGGCGGCTTTAAAAAACAAATCAGACCTTTCGCAACCGGAGGTATCGTCACACAGCCGACGCTCGGTCTGATTGGTGAAGCAGGCGAAAACGAAGCCGTTATCCCGCTTTCTAAGATCGGGCAGGTTGTCAAGTCTATCGGCGGGAGCGGGGGCGGCGGGAATACCATTACTTTTTCCCCCACCATTACGGTGAACGGCGGAAGCGCCGAAACGGTTAAACAGGCTGTGCGGGATTCGTTCGCGGAATTTAAGGCCAACATGACCCAGTGGCAGCGGCAAAACGCGAGGAGGGCTTTCTAAACAGAAAGGAACGGCAATATGAACGAATTACAGATTTTTAACAGCGCGGAGTTTGGAACGGTTCGGGCAATGATGATTGACGGTACAGTATGGTTTGTTGGAAAAGATGTGGCGGACCGGCTAGGGTACAGCAACAGCCGCAAAGCCATTGGAGACCATGTTGACGATGAAGATAAGGGTGTAACGAAACATGACACCCTTGGAGGTATACAAGAAATGACCATCATCAACGAATCCGGTCTATACAGCCTGGTATTATCAAGCAAGCTGCCAACGGCCAAAGCCTTTAAACGCTGGATTACGTCCGAAGTACTTCCTTCAATCCGCAAAAACGGCGGATATATTATGGGGCAGGAAAAGATGACGGATGCTGAACTAATGGCGCAGGCTGTGCTTGTGGCTCAAAAAACGATTCAGCAACGGGACCAAAAAATTGCGGCTCTTGAAGCACAGCGGAAAATGGACCACCCCAAAGTACTATTTGCGGATGCGGTAAGCGCCAGTAAAACCAACATCCTAATCGGGGAAATGGCAAAAATCCTCAAACAGAATGGCGTCGACATCGGGCAAAACCGGTTATTTAGCTGGTTAAGGGAAAACGGGCTTCTAATTTCCCGCAAGGGTACCGATTATAATATGCCAACGCAAAAGGCGATGGAGATGGAACTTTTCCGGATTAAAGAAACAACCATCCATCATGCAGACGGACACACTTCTATTACCAAAACCGTGAAGGTTACGGGGAAGGGACAGCAGTACATCGTCAACCGCTTTTTAGGAAAGTGAGAATATGACCTATACAACCAAACAGGGCGATACCTGGGACTGGATTGCGCGAAAGGTTTACGGCTCCGAAAGGAAGTTCCCGTTCCTGATGCAGCAGAACCCGCAGTATATGGACGTGTTTATCTTTGACGGCGGGGTAAAGCTGAATTGCCCGGCGCTGCCGCAGACGGTAAGCGAAACGGCCCCAGCATGGCGAACCCTGACCTAACGGTCAGGTATCGAGTTTCCCTTTAGTAGACTGCCGTCTGCTAATTCCTGCGGAACCGGGAAACTCAGAAAGGAAAATAACCCTGACCTAGCGGTCAGGTATCGAGTTTCCCTGCCAGGAAACTCAGAAAGGAAAAATAAATGGAATGGATAAAGATGTAATCCGCGTTGGGAAGATTTCGGCTCTTTATCCCGAAGAAGGGACGGCCAGAATTATCTATGAGGATGAAGAAGACGGTGAAGGGAACCCCGCCGTATCCCCGCCGCTGCCGTTTCTGTTTTATGAAATCTACCCGTATCAGATTGACGATCTCGTATGGGTGGCAAAGCTGTCCGGAAACACGGCAACCGGCGTGATCATCGGGATTGCCTTTGCGGATGATACGCCGCCGGCGGAAGGGAAAGAGGGCCTTTACCGCAAGGATTTTTCCCGGACTGTGGGCGATGCGGTGTTCCGGTATGACCCGGATAGCATGGAGATGAAAATCATTTGCAGTGGGGATATCAAAGTGGAGTGCAGCGGCAACCTTACGGCAGAGGTAGGGGGAACCTGTATGATTACGGCGCCGGACGGGGATGTAGTTGTAAACGGCATCAGCCTTGTAAACCACACGCACACCTGTCCGGACGGCTCCACATCCGGCCCCCATTAAGCAGGGAGTGAACAGTTTTGGCGACGATTGGTACATATGACGGCCTTGTGTTCCAGGCCAGCAGCAAAAAAACAGCCCTCCCGGACAATATCAGCGCCGAATGGAGCGGGAGATGGAGCAGCGTGGAAACCCCCGGCAATGTCCCGCAGTCGGAATTTCTGGGGCCGGGCATCGGGAGACTGAGCTTTGATATGACCTTCCGGGCAGACATGGGGATTAAGCCGGAAAATCAGCTGCGCATGATCCGGCAGATGGTAGAAGACGGAAACGTTTCCAAGCTCTATATGGGCGGGAAACCGGTCGGGAAACTCCCCTGGGCAATTAAGAGTGTCTCCGAAAAATGGAACGTAATCACCAGCAACGGGAAAATCTATGCGGCGACCGTCAGCGTGGAGTTAGAAGAATATCGTTGACAGTATGGCCGTCATCAGCCTGCAGTCAACCTGGGTTTTCGTTTGCCCGCCAAAGCGGCGGCAGGCAATTCCACGGAACCCGAAAACGGAAAGGAAGGGGAATATGAAAGCAAGGCGTGTCTGGCCAAAAATCCTGTGCAACGGGGTAGATATTACCGATACGGTATCCGGTTGTCTCGAAAGCATGAGTTTAACCGACCCGGCGTCTGATGAGAGCGACAGCGCCGACCTTACATTCTCTGACCGGGAACGGAAGTGGTTAAACGACTGGTTCCCGGAGGTGGGCGATACACTGGAACTGTTCCTTGATCTCCTATACTGGGACGACAGCACCCCTTCCACAGTTCCAAGCGGGATGGAAATAGAGTTTACGGATGACGACGGCAGCTCTGACCATCATATTCAATTTGGAAAGTTTATCCTTGACAGTTTTTCTTTTTCGGGCGATCCGGTCAAGGTAAAACTTTCGGCGATCAGCAGCCCGGTTGATACCGGGTTTAAATCGACCAAGCGCACCAAAACATGGGAAAACGTAACGCTGCAGGAAATCGCACAGGATATAGCGGGAAGAGCGGGACTCGCTCTTATCTATGAGGCGGATACGATCAAAATCAAGGAAAAAGAGCAGGAAAAAACGGAAGATTCCTCTTTCCTCAAAGACCTCTGCGACACCTATAACATCTGCATGAAGGTATACAGCTATAAGCTGGTACTTTTTGACCGGACGAAGTACAAAGAGAAATCGTCCGTTTCTGTAATCAAACGGGAAGATGTACAGTCCTGGGACTGGAAAACAGACCTGCAGGGGAGCTACACAGGGGCCAAGATCAGCTATACCCCGCCGAAATCCAGCCAAAAGATCGAGTATCAAATTGGAGAAGACACCCGGCTTTTAGAGGTCAGCGAGAGCGCAGACAGCGCCGCCGACGCGGAACTAAAGGCAAAGGCGGCGCTCGAAAAAGCGAACCACTCCATTACGACGATGAACGTTACCATACTGGGACAATTAACGCCGATATACGCAAGCAACTGCGTAGATATTGAGGGCTTCGGGAAATGCGACGGGAAATATTACGTCGAGCAGGTGCAGCACGATATCACCGGAGGGTATACCGTTACGCTTGATTTGTGTAAGGTGGAAGGATAGGACCATGACATACAAAACAGAAATCATTCCCAGTGGAAACTTAAGTGAGGCTGAGGATATCCTGCGGTGCCTTACGACCCTCTACGGCACAACGACCGGCGAACAGATTTTAGACCGGGACTTTGGCATAGACGGGAATATCATCGATCTTCCGGTCAATGTGGCCGCCGTCCGGCTTGCACAGGAAATCATCGAGAAAACGGATAAGTATGAGCCAAGAGCAGAGGTCACAGAGGTAACGCCCGAGTGGGACGTGGCCGGGACGATGGCAATCAAAATTTATGTCACATTGAAATAGGCGGTGATCATAGATGAGTTACATTTCACAGTTTAAAGATTTGCCCGAATTGGATTTTACAGGCGGGTGGACGCTGGAAAAAATACAGGAAAAGCTGGAAAGCGATTATGGCGAGTATATGACAGCGTACGGGGAAAGTGGAACACTATCCGCCTCCGACCCGATGGAACTCATGATTATGGCCGTGTCCAGTATGCTGTATCAGCAGACGGCGCTGATCGATCAGGTAGGGAAAAGCAACTTCCTACAGTATGCATCGGGCGAAGAGTTGGACAACCTCGCGAGTTTTAAAAAGCTGACCCGTATAACATCCAGCAAGGCGGAAGTCATGCTGTGCTTCAGCATGACGGGGACCAGAACCAGCGCAACACCGATCCCTGCAGGAATCCGCGTTGGGACAGAAGACCTAAAGTATTTCGCGGTAGCCAGCTATACCGAAATCCCGATTGGAGAAAAGAGCGTAGAATGCCGTGCGGTTGCGCTTGAAAGCGGGGAAACAATGAACGGAATCGCCATAGGAGAGATCAATCAAATTGTAGACCCATTGCCGTATATCGCGGCAGTTGAAAATATCAGTGTATCCGGCGGCGGGAAGGACATCGAATCGGACGATGATTTTACCTACCGCGTATACATGGCCCCGAGCAGCTATTCTGTAGCCGGGCCGAAAGATGCATACGAATATTACGCGCGCAGCTACCGGTCGGATATATCGGACGTTTCGGTCACTTCACCGGCTCCAAAGGAAGTAAACGTTATGTTTCTGCTGGACGGCGGCGTTATCCCTGACGATGAGACGATGGAAGGGATGCGGGAATTTTTATCGGACAAGACTATCCGCCCGCTTACCGACCTGCTTACGATTTCCGCGCCGAAGGAAGTTGAATACAACATCGCGCTGACCTATTATATTGCGTATTCCAATTACAGCCAGGCGGTCAGTATCCAAACAGCCGTACAGGCGGCGATTGCAGAATATCAGAATTGGCAAAGGAAGATGGAGCGGGATATCAACCCGTCCAAGCTCATTGAAATGATCGTAACGGCAGGCGCAAAGCGATGCCAGATAACGGAGCCGGCCTTTACGGTTATCCGCGCGGGAGAAATCCCCAGAGTTGGGACTGTTACGGTCACATACGGAGGGGTAGAGGATGATTAAGCTTTACGATGCCTCTATTTTGGACGGGCTGCCCTATATCCTCCGGCAGGAAACAGAGGTACAGGCGCTGGCATACGCGCTGAAAACCTTCATGGGGATACTGAAAAAGCTGTTTGAACAGGCCATGGTCTATACAAACGAGGACGCTTTAACAGACGCGGTCTGCGACCGGCTGGCCGTCGAATGGAAAGTCCAGCAATACCGGGAAGACTACAGCCTGGAAGTCAAGCGCAGGCTGATCAAAAATGCCCTCTCGATCTATTCAATCGCCGGGACAAAAGCAGCCGTGGAGAATTTAGTCTCTGATATCTTCGGTGACGCCTATGTAGAAGAATGGTACGAATACGGCGATGACCCCGGATACTTTGGAGTCGAGATCAACGGGAACGTACCCAAAGAGCTGGAAGACCAGTTTATAGACACAGTCTGGGCGGTCAAGCCAGTTTCCGCGTGGCTGCGGCATTTGCGGTTTGTGCACCATATGCCGGAGTTCACCGTCACCCTTACCCCTGCCTTCTGTACCAGCTCGAAGATTCAGCTGCCGGAGCTGCGGCCGCCATGGGATGGGGCATTTACGGCGGAAATATCCGCTATGCGCAACGGCGCGTATTCAACGCTTACATT
>CAYWRQ010000022.1:0-25553 GCA_964460915.1 uncultured Oscillospiraceae bacterium | reverse complement strand
ACCTCGGTTGACATAATACCACACCCGCTCTAAAAAGTAAATGCTGTTGCCGTGGCATTTTTTCAGAATCCCTATACTTTTTTCCGTTTCTATGGTATAATAAATTTTAGTTATACGCACTTGTAAGGGAATATTTTACTCTGGGGGAAACAGGAAATAGCAGAGGGAAAGAAGTGAATTTATGAATCAGAGTTACACGCACAGGCCCAAGATCTTAATTGTGGACGATTCGATGATGAACCGGTCGATCCTGATCGATATACTGGGGGACGAATACGAATTCCTCGAAGCGGAAAACGGCGCACAGGGCATCAAAATGATCCAGGAATATGGGATGGATTTATCTTTGGTCCTGCTGGACATTGTCATGCCGGAGATAGACGGCTTCGGCGTTTTGCAGATGATGAACGAGCAGGGGCTGATTGAAACGCTCCCGGTTATTATGATTTCGGCGGAAACCCGGTCGGTAGATATTGAGAAAGCCTATGAAATGGGTGTTACCGATTATATCAACCGGCCGTTCGACGCGATGGTCGTCCACCGGCGGGTCATCAATACGATTATGCTGTATACCAAGCAGAAAAAGCTGGTCGATATGGTGGTTGAGCAGATTTATGCCAAGGAACACCAGAGCAACCTGATGGTGGATATCCTGAGCCACATTGTCGAATTCCGCAACGGTGAAAGCCGGCGCCATGTCCGCAACGTCAATACGCTGACCGGTTTTCTGCTGAACCGTCTGGCGGCAAAAAGCGACCGCTACCCGCTGAGCAGCGAGGAAATTTCCCGGATTTGCATGGCTTCGGCCCTGCACGACGTCGGGAAAATCTCGATTGACGAAAAGATTTTGAATAAACCGGGGCGGCTGACCGATGAGGAGACCGCAATCATGAAGACCCATGCCGAGATTGGCGGGCAGATGATGGATGACTTGACCTCCCTGTACCCAGAAGAGCCGCTGATCAAGGTCGCGCACGATATCTGCCGCTGGCATCATGAGCGATACGACGGAAAGGGGTATCCGGACGGCCTTGTTGGGGATCAAATCCCGATTTCCGCGCAGATTGTGGCCTTGGCGGACGTGTACGACGCTTTGGTCAGCGACCAGGTGTATAAAAAGGCGCTGTCCCATGAAAAGGCGCTTCAGATGATCATGGACGGGCAGTGTGGGGCGTTCAACCCGCTGGTGCTCAGCTGCTTGGAGGATATTGCGGACGGCCTGCCGGAAAAGTTGGAGCAGGCATCGATGGAAAAGAGCAGCCCGCAGGCGATGCGCAGCGTCCAATCGGAAGTCTATCAGCGGGATGAATTGGCCGTGTCGAAGCGCACGATCGAGCTGATGGAGAACGAGCGGGAAAAGTATGAGTACTTTGCGAACATGACAAAGGAAATCTATTTTGAATATACGGCCTCCCCGTCCCAGCTGACGATCTCGGACTGGGGGACGGAGCTGCTGGGCGTGGACATCGTTACGCCAAACCCCCAGCAGGATGAAAAGGTTCTGCGGGTGCTGAACGGGACCGGCTGGGACCAGCTCTCCAGCGCCCTCCGGAATACGACGCCAGACCAGCCGAACGTAACCTTTGACTGCAAGATGATGGTGAAAAACGAGGAGCGGTGGATGCAGATTGTGGCTCGTTCCAGCTGGACGGCGGACGACGAGCCGCAATACACGGGGGCCGTCGGCAAGCTGCTGGATATCCATGAGCTGCGGATGCGGATGAATATGCTCCAGGAGATGGCGAGCCATGACGCGCTGACCGGGCTGTTAAACCACGCCAGTGCGAGAAAACAGATCATCGGGAAGATGGAGGCTCGTCCAAACAGCAAATTCGCGCTGATTATTTTGGATATGGACTACTATAAATTTTTCAACGACAATTTTGGCCATAGCTTCGGGGATAATGTACTGATCTATATGTCCAGGAAACTCAGCCAGATTGTCCGCAGCGGAGATATCGTGGCGCGGTTTGGTGGGGATGAATTCCTGATTTTTATGGAGTATCGGGAAAAGATTGAAGCGGCTGTGGACCGGATCTTTCACTCGCTGATGGATGTATATAAAAACCTGCCGCTTTCGGTCAGTATGGGGATTGCAAAAACAGACATGGTCGGGACCGAGTATGACGTGCTGTTCCATGCCGCCGACCAGGCCCTTTATACGGCTAAGCGCTCGGGGCGCAAGAGATATTGCTTTTACGATGAATCGATGTGCCAGACCCTTTCGGGCAATGATGCCGAAACGGAAAAAAATGATTCCCCAGGAGAAGAAAATCTATGACACTGCAAGAATGTTATACCGCTTTGGGCGGGGACTATCATGAAGTAGTTTCGAGGCTGCGCAGAGAAGCTTTTGTGAAAAGTTTGTGCGCAAATTCCCCTCGGACGACAGCTATGCGCTGCTGTGTACCTTTTTGCAGGACGATAATGAGGAGGAGGCCTTCCGGGCCGCTCATACCATCAAAGGAATTTGTCAAAACCTTGGGTTTACGCTGCTGTATGAATCGAGCGCCGCTTTGACCGAGGCGCTGCGCTATCACCAGCGGGAGGAATAAGACCGGCTGTTTAAGCAGGTCGAGGCCGGCAAACGGTCGGCGCAATCGCCGAGTTGGACGGATAAACCGGGAAATGATGAAAGACAGAGAAAGAAAAGCTTCCGGTTTGCGGCGGCTTTCCCTTTCATTGACCGCTTGTCCCGAAATTTTGATAAATTTTTCTCACTTTTTTTGCAAATCAGGCGTCTTGACCGGTTGATTTTGTGAAAAAATACTGGTATAATAAAACCATTGTACGCGAGCGTGAAAAACACCCTCCTGCCTTTGGGCAGGAGGATGCTTTATATTGGATAAAGTTTTGAATAAAGAGTCACGTCTCTGTAAATTTTTACTGGGAACTGGTCAAAATAGAAAGGTGACGGAGATGGCCAAGAAAAAAAGGGAACTGACAGAGCAGGAACTTCGCCAGAAGGAAATGCAGGAACTGATCGAGCTGAAGAAAATGCGCCAGGCGGCGAAGGAAGGCCGGGAGCTGGACGAGTCGGAAGGGCTGCATTTCGAGCAGGAAGAGGTTTTGGTTCCGAAGACGTTTAAGGAAAAGTGGAAAAACTACTGGTACCATTACAAGTTTCAGACCTGGTTAACAGTTTTTGTGGCTGTGTTGGCTGTGTGGTTTGTCAAGGATGTCTTTTTCGGGGCAAAGCCGGATCTTTCAATTGGCATTATTACATACAGCGGTGTCAGTTACTTTACCGATGCCATCGATGAGGATTTGGCCGCTTATGCGCAAGATTATAATGAAGATGGGGAAATATATATTTCCGCTAGTGAATCCTATCTGGACGTAGAAGATGTGGAGATGCAGGCGGCCTATTATCAGAAATTTATGGCGGAGCTGGCTGCAGGGAGCGAGCTGGTGTATGTCCTCGACGATTATACCTATGATCTGATTCTGGAAAATACGGGCAACTCGATGTTTATCGATTTCGGAGAACTGTATCCGGATGTGGATTTTATTGAGGCGGATAAGATCGATATCACCGACCTGCCGCTGGGCAGGAAATGGCATCTGCCGACCCTGGGTACGACGGAGATGGACGGGTACGGCGACCGGCGGTATTATGTATGCGTCCGGTATCTGGGCAATTCGGCCAAGGATGATGAGGAGCACCGGGAAGAACTGGAGCGGGGCCTGGACTTTGTCAATAACCTGATTGCCGAATCCTATCCGGAGTATACGGATAATCAGCCTTATTATGACGTGGAATACGATGTGCTGCATAAAAATGGGGAGTAAAAGACCATAAATTGGAAGGACCATGAAACGCTACATGGTCCTTTTCAATTGCTCATAAATTCTATTATGGTAGATTTGGTAAATAATATAGAGCATATTTTGCCTTCTATTCCCGGCTATTCCAACCGAATTTTGGCTCAATATGCTCTATTTTCATTTTCCGGTTTATCTCTGTACGCTGCCGGAGCCTTCGCCCTCAGCTAAAGCCATGATCTCCGATTCGCTCATAGCGTTAAAATCGCCTTCGACGCTGTGCTTGAGACAGCAGGCAGCGGCGGCAAAATCGATGGTCCTTTGCAGGCCGTATCCCTTCTGGATGCCGGTCAGGATACCGGCGGTGAAGGCGTCCCCGCTGCCGACCCGGTCGACGATATGCATCATGTGCTGGACCGAGAAGGCGGCCTGCCCTTCCTGCCAAAGCATCCCCTTGATCTTGTTGTCGCTGGCGGAAAGGCTGCGGCGCTGGGTGATGGCGATGGTGGGAATATAGTAGCGGGCGTTGACGGCGGCCGCTGTGGCGATACAGCCCTCGCGGGTCAGGTTGGTGTCCTCGGTCGGGAGGGTGCTGATGTCGATTTCCAAAATGTCGGCGATATGCTGTTCGTTGGCGATCAGCAGGTCGACCTGCCGCATCAGCGGCTGCATGACCGCACGGGCCTCGGGAACCGTCCACATTTTGCTGCGGTAGTTGAGGTCGCAGCTGACCTTCAGCCCCATCTCCTTGGCCGTGGCGCAGGCCTCCTGCACTGCTTTGGTCAATTCCGGGCCGATCGCCGGGGTGATACCGGAAAAGTGCAGCCAGTCGGCACCCGTAAGGATTTCTTTCCAGTCAAAGTCGGATGCCTTTGCGGTGGCAATCGAGGAGGCGGCGCGGTCGTAGATGACCTTGCTGGCCCGCTGGGAGGCGCCGTTTTCGATAAAGTAGATGCCGATGCGGCTGCCCTGGCGCAGAATGTGGCGGGTTTCGACGCCGTACCGGCGCAGGGCGTTGATTGCGCACTGCCCCATCTCATGGGCCGGCAGGGCGGTCACAAATTCCGTCTCCAGCCCACAGTTTGCCAGGGATACCGATACGTTGGCTTCACCGCCGCCGTAGACGATGTCGAAGCTGCTTGCCTGTAAGAACCGTCCATGGGCGGGCGGGGAAAGCCGGAGCATAATTTCTCCAAAGGTTACGGTTTTCATTTTGCAGTCCTCCTTACTTTTCACAGAACACGACCGGATAAGGCGTATCGGCGGAGATCTTCAGCAGATCGCCCTCCCTTTCCGCCGGAATCCCGATCAGCTGCAGGTACGCTTCCGCGCGGTCAAGGCTGCGCACCTGGATTTGCAGCGCATTGCCCTTCATCCGCAGCAGACGGGCCAGAGGAGAGGGCTTTTCCACCTGGGGGAGAGCTTTTACCGTAAAGCCGTGGACGGCCCGTACGGCGTCCTGCGTCAGGGCTGTGATGGCTGCGAAATTGCCCGCTTTTAACAGGACTTCCGGAACCATGAAGCTGCCGCCGCAGCAGAGGATTTTCTGAAACGCGAGGTAATCGGGAAGATTGTTGATATTGATCCCGCCGGTCGGCATAAAGCGCAGCTGCCCGTAAGGGGCGGACATGGCCTTGATCGCCGCCAGGCCGCCCGCCGCTTCGGCTGGGAAGAACTTGACGACCGAAAGGCCGAAGGAGAGCGCCCGTTCCATGTCGGAAGGGGTCGCGCAGCCGGGGATGATCGGGATGTTCTGCTGGACGCAGTGCGCGACGATGTCCGGGTTTAAGCCGGGAGAGACAACAAAAGAAGCGCCTGCCGCAACCGCTTCGTCCGCCTGCTCGGGGGTAAGGACCGTCCCCGCGCAGATCAGCATATCCGGGAAGGCGTCATGCATCCGGCGGATGGCCTGGGCAGCCGCGGATGTGCGGAAGGTAACTTCCGCCGCGGGGAGCCCGCCGCTGCAGAGGGCTTCCGCCAAAGGAACAGCGTCCCCGGCGTCTTCGATTTTGATGACTGGGATCACGCCTAAGGCGTAAACCTGCTTTATAATGGCTTTCAAATCCATTCTGTTTTCCTCCGTTTTGTTCCATATTGTCATCTATACTTTACCACAAAGCGGAACAAAAAGATAGGATAATTTTACAGGATATTCAGATTTTTTTGTGGTCGGATGTGTACAGGTTACGGCAGCGCCGGGACCGAGAGGGTATATTCCTGCCCGTCAATCAGCGTGCTGAATTTCCACACCGGCTGGTAATAGCCTTTGGAATCGATCTCCCGGCCGAGCCGCGTCCCCGTGATCGAAAGGCGGCCGATTTTTTCTCCGTCCCAGCGGAACTGCCCCTTGACGAGCTTTCCCGCCGCTTCGGACGCGGAGATCGTCTCTGTTTCCCGCACCGGCCTGCACAGCATCATGTTTTTTTTGATCTCCATTTTCTGTCCGCTGTCCGGCAGAGAAACGGTCACCGACCCGTTGCAGATCGATCCGTCCTCTCCCGGCAGCATATCGGCCGCAAAGGTAAAACAGCCCTCCCCTGGGGTATAGGCCGCGCCTGCGGGCAGGCAGACGCCCAGCTGTTCCACCAGCCGGCGGGCATCCGCTTCGGTGGACGGCAGGGACGCGGCCGGACTGGACAGGTTCCGTAAGGTCCAGGTCATCCCGTCGTACTCGATCCAGAGGGAGACGGAGCCTTCCTGCAGATAGTAAATTGCCGTGTAATCGTAATAATCGGTGCGGCCGGTATCGACCGTAAGGCCGTACAGGGCAAACAGCTTTTCCGCCAGCCGGTCGGTATCGGACCTTGTCCCCTGTTCGGCCCGGCAAAGGGTGACGGTTTCCGGTGTGTTGGAGAGGGTGCAGTCAATTGAGACTGCGTCCGCCGCAAGATAGGCGGGATAAATATAATGGGAGGAAAGGTTCCCAAGCTCTTTGCACTGATAAAAGACAAAAAGGCTGCAAAGAAGCACGGTAACCGATAAAAAAGGGATTTGGCTGATCAGCGCCCGCAGAAGGCGGCTCTTTTTCGTCCGGTTTACCAGGGCCAGGAAAAGGCAGAGGAAACCGTAGCCAATGGCCGTCCCAAGGGTATTGTGGATCAGATCGTCGGTTTCAAACAGCCCGCGCCCGGTGATGAGCTGGGTGATCTCAATCAGCAGGGAACAGCCCAGCCCGCTGCATAATATTTTCCTCCAGCGGTCAAACCATCCGCTGCACAACGGGAGCAGGATCCCAAGAGGCACAAAGGCGATGATGTTGAAGATAATATAGCGCCAATCCGACGGGGAGGCCCGGTACCAGGCTTCCCGCCAGCTGGTAAACGGGGTCAGGTTTACGCCGGTGGGCGTGCCGCCGCTGCGGTTGAGCAGGGTGATGCAGCATAAAAAGAGCAGGTAAACCCCCAGGAGCAGGACGGGGACGGCGGTTCCGGCCCGAAGCCGCTTCGTCCCGTGCAGAAGCCTTTTGTATATCAGAAAATACCCCAGCAGGCAAATTCCTCCGGCCGCTGCGATGACAATCGCCGCGAAGGGAAGATATGCCTGAATGAGCCGGCTATAATCCTGTAAACGCATATTTCTCCGACCTTTCCATATAAAAAACGTACCCTATCTATAATGGTTTTGAAGGAAAAAGAAGGTTGCAAAAAAGGCTCTTTTTTTTGACATTTTCGTATTGATAAAATACACAAGAAATGCGTAAAAAACGGTTTCAAAAGATACGGGATTCCTATATTTATGGAAAAGACAACGAATATTGTTTTTCTGTATAAAAAAATTAATGTTTTGTTGACAGTCTATTTTATCCAAATCGCGGGTCACTTATCTGTACAAATGTGTTATAAAAAAAGGAAAAAGTAACTTTTTCGGGCGAATTTTGCGATTCTATTTTCTTAAAATCGATGAAAATCCACTATTTTAGATGAAATTTCTTTATTTTATAAAAATAGCAGGCAAAATTCTTCTGATTTTTATGATTTACTCAAAATATTGATGATATCGATTTTTCATTAGACAAAATGTACAAACCCCCAAATTAATCTTTGGGTAATACGGAACTAGCCAGAATCGTAAAAATTTGATATACTACAGATAACGCAAAACCGTTCAACAACATTTAGGAGGTTTTTTATTATGGCAAGTCTGTCCCTCAAAAACATCTATAAGAAATATGCCGGCGGCGTAACCGCAGTTTCTGATTTCAGCCTGGAAATCCAGGACAAGGAATTCATTGTTCTGGTTGGTCCTTCCGGCTGCGGTAAATCCACGACTCTGAGAATGATCGCTGGTCTGGAAGAAATTTCCGAAGGCGAACTGTACATCGGCGACCGCCTGGTCAACGACGTCGCTCCTAAGGACCGCGATATCGCAATGGTATTCCAGAACTATGCTCTGTATCCGCACATGACCGTATTCGACAACATGGCATTTGGTCTGAAACTTCGCAAGACTCCGAAGGACGAGATCAAAAAACGTGTAGAAGAAGCTGCTCGTATCCTGGACATCACCCACCTGCTTGACCGTAAGCCGAAGGCTTTGTCCGGTGGTCAGCGTCAGCGTGTTGCCTTGGGTCGTGCAATCGTTCGTGAACCCCAGGTATTCCTTCTGGACGAACCTCTGTCCAACCTGGACGCGAAGCTCCGTGCTCAGATGAGAACCGAGCTGTCCAAACTGCACATCCGCTTGGGCACAACCTTCATCTACGTAACCCATGACCAGACTGAAGCTATGACCATGGGCGACAGAATCGTTGTTATGAAAGACGGTTTCATTCAGCAGGTTGATACTCCTCAGCATCTGTACGATATGCCCGCGAACGAGTTCGTTGCCGGCTTTATCGGTTCTCCTCAGATGAACTTCTTCGACGCGAAGCTGACCAAGGAAGGCGACAAGTACGTTGTCAAGTTCGGCGAATACAACGCGATCATCCCCGCTGCGAAGGCTGCTGCAGCTGCTGCTGAGCTGGAAGCACACGTTGGCAAAGACGTTACCCTCGGCATTCGTCCTGAGAACCTGAAGGACGAAGAGGCTGTTATCAATGCCGCTACCTCCGGTATCATCGACGCTAAGGTAGAAGTTACCGAAATGATGGGCGCTGAGATCTATCTGTACGTTACCTGCGCAGGTATTCCTCTGACCGCTCGTGTAAGCCCCAGAAACACTTCTCGTGTCGGCGACGTAATCAAGATGGCTCTGGATCTGAATGCAATCCATCTGTTCGACAAAGAAACCGAAAAGACCATCATGAACTAATTGACTTTAGGATGGCTTCCTGAATAAAGGAATGTTAGGCGCATCGCATAACCTGCGGTGCGCCTTTTGTCATACCGGGTACGGAAAGGGAGAAATGGAATGGCAGAGAAGATTACCGCCCTGATATTTGATTTTAACGGGACCCTGCTTTTTGACACAAAGGCCCATTCGTCTGCATGGAGGGAGTTTTTGCAGGAGCGGGGCTGCCTGCTGACGGAAGACGAGATGCGGGAAAAGGTACAGGGACGCCCGAACGCCGAGATTCTACGGCACTTTTTGGGAGAGCTTACGGATGCGGAGGTGCAGCGCTATTCGGATCAGAAGGAAGAGAAGTACCGGGAGCTTTGCCTGCGGGGGAACGACTGGTTCCGGCTGGTTCCGGGCGTCGCCGGGATGTTTGACCGGTTGACGGAGCAGGGAATTCCTTTTACGATTGCGACCTCGTCCGGCTGGGACAATGTTTCCTTTTATTTTGAGCAGCTTGGGCTGGGAAGATGGTTTACGCCGGAGACGCTTGTTTTTGCCGACGGGAAGATGGCGGGCAAGCCGGCGCCGGATATATACCTGCGGGCGATGAAGCTGCTGGGGAAGGAACCGGGGACGTGCGCAGTGTTTGAGGACTCGATGTCTGGGATCGCTGCCGCACGAAACGCGGGAGCCGGGAAAATCGTAGCGATCGATTCGGACTGGAGCAGGGAAGCCCTGCTTCAAACGGAGGGCGTTACAGCGGTGATCTCGGATTTCTGCGGCGTGGAAAAGCGGCTGGACTGGTTTTCGGGCGCGTGAGAAAACCCGGCATGGGACAGCGCGGGACGGATTCATGGGCGGGCAAAATCTGCTTATGGGTCCGTTTTTTATTTTTTCGAAAAAACTACTCCAGTAGTATTGACAAGCGGATAAGACTGTGGTAGTATATAGACAGAAATACTACTCTGGTAGTAAATAAGGAGGAATCCAGGTGGATATCAAGCTGTTTGACTCGGAGCTAAAGGTGATGGATGTGCTGTGGCAGGAGGGGGACTGCACCGCCAAGCATATCGCGGAGGTACTGGGGGAGCAGGTCGGCTGGAATGTCAACACGACCTATACCCTGATCAAGCGCTGCATCGGGAAAGGGGCAATCGAGCGGAGCGAGCCGCGTTTTACCTGCCACGCCCTGATTGCCAAGGAAGAAGTGCAGGCGGCCGAAACCAATGAGCTGATCAACAAGATTTACGATGGGAGCGCCGACAGGCTGTTTGCTGCGCTGCTGGGAAAGAAAAAATTATCCTCCGCACAGATCGAAAAGGTGCGGAGGATGGTCGACGAATGGGAGGATTAGGATGGAGCGCCTGACTTTTTTGCAGATGAGCGTTTCCGGCGGCGTTATAATCCTCTTTACGGTGCTCATACGGGCGCTTTTGCTGCATAAGCTGCCGAAGAAGACGTTTTTGGTATTGTGGTGTTTTTGCCTGCTGCGGCTGATGCTGCCCTTTTCGGTTCCGTCGATACTGAGCGTCTACAATCTGGTGGGGACAGAGCCAGTGCGGCAGATGATGCCGGTATCCGATCTGCCTGCGGCAGTTCCGGCGGCGCCTGTCCCGGTTACAGCCGTGGGGCAAAGCGCCCCTCCTGCGTCGTCTGTTTCCGTTTGGGGTATTCTGTGGGCCATTGGAGCAGTGGTCAGCATGACGGTTTTTGCCTGTGTGTATATCCGCTGCCGGCTTCGGTTCCGGGAATCACCGCCGGTTGAAGGGCCGTTTATCGATGTGTGGCGAAAAAGCCATCCGCTCCGTCGGAAGATGGAGATTCGCACATCGGAATATATTTCCGCGCCGCTGACCTATGGGCTGTTCCGTCCGGTGATCCTGATGCCGGAGGATACCGATTGGGAGGATACCGACAGGCTCGCCTATATGCTGGAGCATGAATATGTCCACATCCGGCGGTTTGACGCGGGGGTGAAGCTGCTGTATGTAGCGGCGGCCTGCGTGCACTGGTTTAACCCGTTGGTCTGGGTGATGCTGGCGCTGGTGAACCGAGATATGGAACTCAGCTGTGATGAAACGGTGATGCGGGTCTTGGGGATGGAAAAGAAAAAGATGTACGCAAAATTACTGATCGATATGGAGGAAAAGGGAATCCCGTCCCCATTCAGCAGCAGTTTCAGCAAAAATGCGGTGGAAGAAAGGATCGTAGCAATTATGAAGCTCAAGAAGAAATCGCTGCTGGCGGTCATCCTGGCGGCGGGACTGACGGTAGGCGCGGTCACTGCCTTGGGGACATCGGCCTATGCGGATCAAAAAACCTACAATGACGCGCCTACTCCGAGCTTTACGCCGTCGCCGGTTCCCGAAGCGGAATACTATGAGGAGTATCAGCGTCTCGGGATCGAGATCGTCGGGGAAAAGCAGATTTTTTACTATAACGGGCAGGAAGTCCGCTATTTCCTGGACGGCATCGAGACAGACGGCAATGAGATCGCAAAGTACACCTATTTTAATGAAAAGGGTACGATCGACCTCCATACGATCTGGGAGGAGAAGGAGAACGGGGACGGAAGTATCGACCCGATGTATAAGCGGCTGCGGATTGAGCCGTATTCCCAGGAGGAGTTTGACGCGCGGGATATCGATAACCTTACGGCAGAGTTTGCCGGGACATGGATTGCTTATTCGGACGCGGTGGCACAGGGCGATGGCGGCCCGGATGCGATGTGGGCCGAGGATGCACAGCTGCAGGAGGAGCAGTCCGATGACTGGGCAGAAACCCTTGCGCCCTACCTGCCCTTTGGGCTTACCTACCAGTATGACTGGGAGGCGGAGCTTAGAGGCGAGTATGCTCTGACTATGTGGTACCAGGGCCGGGAAGTCCGAGGAATTTATGACGAAACAGCCGGTACCTGGATTACCGAGCACGCCGGCACGTCCACGTTCAGCGCGGACGCGGGCGAGCTTTACGCGGTGTACACCGACGGGAAGATGAGCGGACTTCGTTTTGCGGACGAAGCGGAGCAGGAGTATTGGGACGATGTAAGAAAGAAAACCTATGAATCGATCCATTATACCGATTACGAAAGCCGGGAAGTTTTCGATTCCGTCTATGAGACAACGGATGCGATTTCCAGTGCCGCTGTAGGTTTTTCCATCGGCGGAGAGGAGGGCGAAACCATCGCGGAGCGGTTTGCAAAATACGCGTCCTACGGCGTCACCTATGAGGAAAAGGACGGGTGCCTGGGCAATGCCTACCTGAACGGGAAAGGATCGCGACCTTTGTCGATGAAGGAAACGGCGGCGTTTTTACCTTCCAGTCTGCCGACGGCGGGGAGATGAATGTCTGTACGGTGTATGACGGGCATGGGAATCTGTGCGGGGTGAAGCGGGAAAACTGCGGGGACGCGGCGAACCCTGTTTCTGCGCATGACAGCGGTCATCATGAAGAAAACCATGCCCATCATGGGAGCCATCACGGATAAAGCCAATAATTCGTCCTCTTTGCAGTACCGTTTTAGCGCAAAAAAGCCTGCTGCCCTTTTAGGCAGCAGGCCTTTTCACGTTATTCGAGGAATGCGTCAATAATAATCTTCTCTGCCTCCGCCTCACTGAGGCCCAGCGTTTCGAGCTTGAGCATCTGTTCATTGTTGATGCGCCCGATCGCAGCTTCGTGGATGATCGCGGCGTCGGAATGGTTGGCTTCGATTTCGGGGATTGAGCGGACATGGGCCGAATCCATCAGGATCGTATCGCACTGGATGTGCGCATGGCAAGGGGCGTTGCCCTGGGCAATCGGGTGGAAGACCTGCTCCGACTGGTCTTTGGCGACCGAGCGGGAGATGACCTGGGCCGATGCGCCCTCGCCGTTTAGGTGGATGACCACGTCGGAGACGGCGGACTGTTTGTCGTGGGTCATCAGCCGTTCGGTGATGAGCAGCCTTGCGTTTTTCTGAAGCTCCGCGTCGGTCTTGCGGATGGTAGAGGAAACGCCCGCGATCTGGACCATTTCCATCTCACAGGAAGCGCCTTCGTTCATCCGGACAATAGTCGTCGGGTTGAGGACCCGCTCGCCGGTGCCTTCCCCTTCGCCGTAATGCTTTTCGACATAGCGGATGTGGGCGTTCTTGCCGATTTTGAAGGTATGGATGCCGTCGTGTTCCGACTTGGCGTGGCCGTCGTTGTGGATGCCGCAGCCGGCGATGATGGTGACGTCGGCGCCTTCGCCGATGATAAAGTCGTTGTAGACAAGGTCATTGATGCCGGTTTCGGTCAGGATAACCGGGATGTGGACCGACTCTCCCTTGGTGCCGGGGCGGACGAGGATATCGATGCCGGGGCGGTCCTCCTTGGGGATAATTTTGACGTTTTCGGTGGAATAGCGCTGGACGCCTTTGCCGTCCTGGCGCAGGTTGAAGGCGCCGTCGACTTTGCCGGTGATGCCGGCGATGGTCGAAAGCATATGGTCGATTACAGACTGGTTCATCAGCAGTTCCCCCCTTCGTTGGTCATGCAGCTATATGAGGTCATATTCATCTGGCTCAGCTGCGGGAAAATCTCGTCCCGCGGGCCGTAGGCGCGGATGCCGCCGTCCTGAAGGATCATGATGTCGTCGGCCAGCTGCAAAATCCGCTCCTGGTGGGAGATGATGATCACTGTCTGCTTCCCGCTGGCGCGCAGCTTGTCAAAGGTGTCGACCAGCATTGCAAAGCTCCATAGGTCAATGCCCGCTTCCGGCTCGTCGTAGATCGCGAGGGCGGGTTTTTTGGCCAGCAGAGTGGCGATTTCGATCCGCTTCAGCTCGCCGCCGGAGAGGGTCGCGTCGATCTCACGGGAGACGTATTCCCGGGCACACAGCCCCACCTTGGACAGATATCCGCAGCAGGCCTCCTCCGACAGGGGAGAGCCGTGGGCCAGTTCGAGGAGCTTGCTGACCTTCATGCCTTTAAAGCGGGGCGGCTGCTGGAAAGCATAGCCGATCCCGAGCTTTGCCCGGTCGGTAATGGGCATATCCGAAATATCGGTTCCGTTCCAGATAATCGAGCCGCTGGTAACCCGTTCCAGCCCCATAACCAGCTTGGCCAGGGTGGATTTTCCGCCGCCGTTGGGACCGGTGATAACCGTGAGGCGGCCGTCCGGGACGGTGAAGGACAAGTCCTTGATGATCTGGGTGGTACCGTCGTTTTGGACAACCTCGAAAGAAATGTTTTTGACTTCGAGCATGGTATTTTCTCAATCCTTTCAGGATTTATACGTATAAGATTCTGTCTCCGGCAATTTGCGGCTGCCGGAGGCAACCATATATAGTATAGGGTATTTTGTCAGATTCTGCAAGTACTTTTTGTTAACAGTTTGTCAGGGCGCGCTGCCGCCATAAAGTCAAAAATAGTCTTTACAAATTATTGGTTGTTATTCTGCTCAATCTATGGTACAATAATAAAAATGTTTTATTCATTCCCTATATTATGGCAAGAAGGTGTTTGTATGCAGATTCATCAGTCGGCAGAAGATTATTTGGAAGCAATCCTGATTTTAAAAAATCAAAAAGGTGCGGTGCGCTCCATTGATATTGCGATCTTCAAAAATTATTCCAAGCCCAGCATCAGCCGGGCCGTTTCCCTTTTACGCGAAAACGGCTATATCCTGGTGGACAAGGATGGGTATATCACCTTGACCGAGTCGGGAATGGAAATTGCGGCCAAAATTTACGAACGGCATGAGCTGATCCGGGAATGGCTGATCCATATCGGCGTTCCGGAGGATGTGGCGGCGGAGGATGCCTGTAAAATGGAGCACGACCTCAGCGTCATAACCTTTGAAAAGATGAAAGAGTTTGTTTTACGGTCAATGGAGAAAAACGATGGCACGGTATGAAAAAAACTTTTATGAACCGCTGTCCCGCATTGTGTCCAGGGTTGAAAACGCGGTGATGCAGGGGAGCGCGACAGCTTCGCTGGAAGAAAGCAGCGACTTTTCGGTCGGGGACGCCCGGTGCGCGGTCCGGGTATTTGAGCGGTACTCCGCTTTTGGCGGCAACCGGGTCAGTATGAGCGTGACGATGGTCGGAAAGGAAAATTTTGTCCATCTCTGTGCCGTGACCTCCGGCGGCAGCCAGGCGATGTTCTTTAAGGTGAATACCTTTGGAGAGGAAGCGTTTCTCGACACCCTGCGGGAGGCGCTGGAACGATAAATACAAACGGAAAAACGAGAAGCCCCTGCCAAAAGAGCGGGGGCTTCTCGATTTTCCGGTTATAGGGGCCGTACGGCGCGCATTTCGATATATCCGCGTTTTCCAATCGGCTCCAGCTGGATCCGTGGATTCTGATCATCCCAGGTATACCCGATGACCGACGGGTCATAGCGGCTGATGGCCCGCCTGACTTCCCGGATGGCGGCGGGGTAATCCGCTTCTGCAAAAGGTTCACCCTGGAACATCAGGTATTTCGCGGCGGGAAGGGTAATGCAGTCAAACCCTTCCGGGATTTCCCCGGCAAAATCCAGGCCGGCCTCTACCCCCTGGACGTAAACAGAAGTTCCTTCCGGGCGGTAGGCATCCGGCAGCGAAAGGCATACCGGCTCCCCGCATAAGGAATCCATGCTGGTGAGGAGCCCCCATACATCACAGTCGACCTCCGCACAGTAGGCAAAGTAGCCCTCGGCCTTTTTCCCGCGTTTCAGAATAACCTTGCGGGCAGGCTTGTCGATCACCTGAATCAAAATATTGCGTGTGTTTTCCATAAAATCCGTTTCCTTTCCAAGCTCTCTGAATTGAACGCCGAGGGAATAAACAGATAAATGGGAACAGGCTTTTTGGCGTACTGGTGCGGGTTGCAGCCGAATTCCCGCAGGAAGGCCCGCTGGTAACCGTCTACGCTGCCGAACCCACATTCCATCGCGATATCCAAAATGCGGGCGTCCTCCCTGCGGAGACGCAAAGCGGAACGGCTCAAACGCAGCCGCCGGATATAATCGGCCGGTGTCAGGCCGGTCTGCTGCTTGAACAGCCGGTAGGAATACCGGGGCGAGAAAAGGGACACCCGGGCTAAATCGGATAGGGTAATCGGCTGGTACAGGTGCTGCTCAATATAGTCCTGCATCCGCTGGACGGCCATCACTTGTTCCTTCATCGTTTTTCCTCCTTTCGGTGCTCTTATTGTAGCATAAGAGAGAAGGGAAACGCTCGATTATTTTTGCCGTTTGCCCTATTTTTTGCAGCGCGAAATCGTGGACCTGGCTTATCCATCCCATAAGCTCCCCGTCGATTTCGCCCGCCCTTTGCACGACAATATGATGGGTCCAACGGTTCGGATAGGGCTCGACTGCGGCAAAAATGCGCGGCGAAAAGACCTGCCGGGATAATCCGAAGGTGATTACAATGGAACCGGGCGGGCCTATTTTCCGGCTGCGGGGCAAGGATACGAAGGCAAAGCCATACCGGTCGGAAAAGGTAATCTGTGTTTTCTGCACCTTGATCTGAACCTGGGGGAAGGCGGCGCAGACTTTTTCTTGGAACGCTTCATAGAGAGCCTGCGCGCCGGGGGCTTTTTCAAAAAAGGCGGCGGCGTCAAAGGGATCCGCGAACGGCATGGATGCTCCTCCTTCCGGGGATATGGTCTTGTCCAAATCGGTCAGGAAACGGGTTCAAAGGCTATGGGAATAGGCCCGAAGGTTTTTTCCGCCGACTTGGCGATCTGCTGCTGCGCCTGCTCGGAAAGCGGCCGGAACGGGAAAACAATGAGCTGCTTTTTTTCCTGTTTCCATCTTCCGGCAACCTCGCCGTGGAGAAGCAGAGCAGGCTGTACAATCCCGGTCAGGGTAAAAATCCCGCGAATCATTTCCGGCCGCAGAAAGGGGCTTTGCTGTTTGTGGTATCCCAGCATCAGCGGGTCAAAGCCGGAAAGGAAGATGCACTCGGGTATTTCCGGATAACCGGTGCACCCATCCTCAAAATCATAATAGGGGATACCGTGTATCGACTGTTCCCGCAGGGGCAGCTGCTTCATCAGTGCTTTTACAGTGGTTTGGGTAAAGCCGGAATAATAGGCGGCGTCTTTAACCGAAGCGGGGCCGTAATGGGCAAAATAGCGCCGGACGATTTCCAGCTGCGCAGCCTCCCGGCTCATCGGTTCAAAGGCCGGGCAGAGCCGGAACGCTTTCTTTTGCTGCACTACATGGCAGATTTTCCCGCTCTCGGCCAAATACCGGATCGTGCCGCCCCAGGGGTCGAATACGCTTTTCGCTTCGGTTTCGGTCATGCCTGCGGAAAAGCAGGCATCTTTGAGGGCCTGCCGGTCCTGTATCCCTTCGCCAATCTTCTGTACAATATATTCCGCAAAAAACTGCTTCCGCTCCAGGGTAATATAAGGGTCCCCGGCCATTTGATCGACCGGGCGGAGGAAATGGGTACGGTCCCGGTACAGAAACAGCGGCAGGTCCTCTTCCGCAAAAATATGCATCGTTCCCCTTATGGTCCAGCTTTTGACCAGCCCTTTTCCCCATCCGTCTTCCGGAAGGGACTCTCTGCACCGGATCTTGAGCCCATGAACGGTATTGGAAAGGAATTGTGCCTGCAGGCCGTTTAAATCCCGGAAAACCGTGCGCTTATCGGTTGGATCGGTCAGATGCTGCCGGTACAAAATCTGCCGGATCCGCTGCTGCTGATTCATCGAATCCTCCTATCGTTTTTTCCAGTATACCATGAATCAAGAGAAAAGGCCACCGCTTTTCATTCAGAAAGCGCCGGCCTTTATTTTGGTTTCTTTTCGTTTTTCTTTTTATAGTACAGGCTCCCTCCAGACACCGAAGCGCCTGCAAGCAGCAGTTGCCAAAGGATCGCGGCCAAAAATTCCGGGGAGGCCGGGTCGTTGATGGCAGTTCCCATCACGGTCTGTAAACACAGCTTTAAAAACATCCCGGCCAGACACCCGCCCAGATAGGGAAGATAGGGGATCCGGCTCGCGCCCATATACAGACTGACAATATCGCCGGGCAGGCCGCCGATCACCCGCACCATATAGACAAAATAAAAGTCGTGCTTTTGCTGGAACTGCTGCAGGGTATCGAGCTTTGGGTATTTTTTTCGCAGCCTTGTAAGCAGTTCACTGCCGGAGTAACGGCCGATGCAGTAGGGGATCGTGACGGTAATGCAGGCGCCGATGCTGTTGATGAGGATCGCCAAAGGGAGGGGGAACATGATCCCGCTGGCAATATACAAAACAATCATCGGGAAAACGACCGACATACTTTTGAGCGCAAACATCAAAAGCAGCACCAATATGGCGGGGAGCTTTTTCTCAGGGGTAAAACGTAAAATCGATTCTGCCGTAATCTCCTTTCCGGAGGCCAGGAGAAGAACGGTGATCAGGGCCATCACCAGCAGCGGGGCGGCTTGCAGCAAAATGCGGCCCGTTTTTTTGCACCAGGGTTTCATGGCGTTGCCACCTCCGGATCATATTTCCCGCCGCCGGACCTATTGGAAATCCAGCGGCGGGATGTGAAAGGATGATAGGCTGTTCATTTGTCCGCCGCGCCGCATCCCGCGCAGCCGTGGCTGCACGACCAGAGCCGGTCGGCGGTCGGCTGCCAATTCTGGGCATAGGACGCGCATTTGCCGCAAAGGTGCTCGACCGTTTCGGGGGATTCCAGGTCGGTCGAATGGGCGCCGGTTTTATGCACCATTTCTTTCAGCATTTCCGGGTTTTCCAGCATCGGGCAGGGACGGAGGTGGTTGCCGTTAAAGGGCTGTCCGTCGTGGTACGCCATGAAAATCGGGGATTGGAGGGCCTGCAGCAGGGTCATCTCCCGGATATTGGCGTTGGAATAATGGATGAAGACACAGGGGTCTACATCCCCGTTGGCGTTGATATGCAGGTACCGCCTGCCGCCCGCGATGCATCCGCCGACATATTCCGCGTCATTTTGGAAGTCCATCGCAAAGATCGGCTTGGTGGCGCGGATCTCCCGGATGCAGTGGTACATCTGTTCCCGCTGGGTTGGCGAGCAGAGCAGCTCGGGCACGGCGTCGTTGCCGACGGGCATATAATGGAAATACCAGATAAACTTTGCCCCGCACGCGACAATCTGATCGATAAATTCCGGCGAGCTGACCGAGTCGAGGTTCTGGCTGGTGTAGCAGGCAGAAATACCGAAGGGGAGCTTTTTGCGCTTTAGGATTTCCATCGCCCGCATGATCTTCTGATAGGTCCCGTCCCCCCGGCGGGCATCGGTCGCCCCTTCAAACCCTTCCAGGCTGATGGAGGGGATAAAGTTTTTGACCTGCAGCATCTCGTCGGCAAAGGTTTCGTCGATCAGGGTCGCGTTGGTGAAGCAGAGGAACTGGCAGTCGGCGTGCTTCTCACAAAGGGTGATCAGGTCGTTTTTCCGCACCATCGGTTCGCCGCCGGTATAGATGTACATATAGGTGCCCAGTTCCTTGCCCTGGGTGATGATCGAATCGATTTCGTCCAGAGAGAGGTTGAGGCGGTTGCCGTACTCTGCGGCCCAGCAGCCGGTGCAGTGGAGGTTGCAGGCGGAGGTGGGGTCTAACAGCACCGCCCAGGGGATATTGCAGCCGTATTGTTCCCGGCACTTTTCCTGCTGCGGCCAGCCGATGATATTGGCGTTGATAAAGAAGTTTTCAAAGGTGGCTTTGATGACATCCCTGTCGATATCCTGGAACAGGCTCATAATAAACCGGTTGTAATTGTTGGACGGGTCCTCAAGGACCTTGCGGATGGCGGCGCGCTGGGCCGGAAAGCTGTCGGGCCCGTCTCCGGCAAACCGGTCTGCCCAGTCCATCAGCTTGAGCATATTTTCTTCCGGATTTTTTTCGAGGTAAGTAAAGGCGGTTTTGAGGGCCGCTTTTTTCATTGTATTTGGAATCGCCATAAGGGTCAGCTCTCTTTCTAACGGTATTTTGGATGCTGGCCCCATTATATCAGTGATTTCCCGAAAAAAATACGGACAAAAAGCGCGGGGTGTCTAAAATTAGGACACCCCGCGCTTTTTGTATCAATCTGTCGAAAGCTGCCCCGGTACGCCGGAGGAGCCGCCGGATCCCGCCGTGCTGTCCTGCCGTTCCTGTGCAAACCGGTGGACGGCATGGGAAAGCATATCGCCGTAAAGGATATAAAGCTGCCTTGCCAGCTTTTCGGGTTCCCCTTTGATGCCGCTCCCGACCCAGTGGAGAAGGTTGCCGACAAGACCGTAGGTATAAATCTCCAGGATCGTCTTTTCATCCTCCTGCGTCAGCTGTTCGTATTCCGGATGTTCTCGTAAGCTGCTCTGAATCAGCGGCAGGATGATCCGGCCGAGGTAGTTCTCCATCGTATCGCGGTCGATGGCGTTGTAGGCGTTGAGTATCAGCCGGCGGTTTTTCTGGAAGTACTGCAGAACGTCCAGGATTCCGGTCTGCCAGGTATCCCCTGTGATATTGCCGAGCAGCTTGTTGGTATCTTCCCACAGGATCCATTCCATCAGGTCGTAGATATCCTGAAAGTAATAATAGAAGGTTTTGCGGCTGACCTGTGCGTTCTTGGTAATATCCTGTACGGTAATTTTGATCAGGGGCTTGGTTACAAGGAGTTCTTTAAAAGACTCCGCAAGCATCCGTTTGGTGGAATTTGGCATATATTTTTCCTTTCTGTCCGGCCCGGTTCCTGCCCGAAAAAGGATGGGCAGGATAGGAAAACCGGTAAGCGTCAGCCGTGAGAACATCCGTGTATCGATTCATCAGCCGTTTCCGATATATTCAGTATATCATGATTCTGTGAAGGTTTCAACAAGATTTGATGAATTCGATACGGGGTTTTGACCGGGGCAAAAAAGAAAACCCTCCGCATACGGCCTTTGTCCGGCGCGCTTGCAGAAGGTTTTGAAGAATGTGAAGATTTACTCTCTGCCGTTCCAGCAGTAGGTGCACAACTTGTCGGCGCCGATACCAACCGCTTCGATCATATCGTCCAGCCGGTGATAGCGCAGGGAGGTAAAGTTGAGCTTCTCGCCGATTCGCTTGACCATTTTCTGGTATTTTTCCCCATCGGGGTCAGCGTATTCATACACCGTCTCAAGGCTTGCTTCTCCGCCTTCCAGCTCATTGATCACCCGTCTGGCGATCAGCTCCATCTCGGAATTCGAACGGGAAAAGTTCAGATATTTGCATCCGAACAGGAGGGGCGGGCAGGCAGGGCGGATATGGACCTCTTTTGCACCGCTTTCATAGAGGAATTCGGTGGTTTCCCGCATCTGGGTACCGCGGACAATCGAGTCGTCGATTAAGAGGAGGCTTTTCCCCTCAATCAGGTCGTGCACCGGGATCAGCTTCATTTTGGCGATCAGGTTGCGCTTGCTCTGGATCGTCGGCATAAAGGAACGGGGCCAGGTAGGGGTATATTTGACGAAGGGGCGGGAGAAGGGGATGCCGGACTCATTGGCATAGCCGACCGCATGGGCAATTCCGGAGTCGGGGACGCCCGCAACGATATCGGGCTTAGCGTCATCCCGTTTGGCCAAAAGCCTGCCGCAGTTGTACCGCATCTTTTCGACGCTGATCCCCTCGTAGGAGGAGGACGGGTAGCCGTAGTAGATCCACAGGAAGGTGCAGATCCGCATCTTGTCCCCCGGCGCGATCAGGGTCTTTACCCCGTCCGGGGTCAGGACAACCACCTCTCCAGGCCCCAATTCTTTATAATCGTGGTAGCCCAGGTTTAGGTAGGCAAAGCTCTCAAAGCTGGCGCAAAAGCCCTCGCCGTCTTTTTGCCCCAAAACGATGGGGGTGCGGCCGAGCTTGTCCCGTGCGGCATAAATGCCCTTGGGGGTCAGGATCAGCATACTGAGTGAGCCGTCGATCGTCTCCTGTACATAGCGGATGCCGTCGATAAAGTTTTCTTTTTGGTTGATCATGGCCGCGACCAGCTCGGTGGGGTTGATCTCCCCGTTTTGCATCTCAAAGAAATGTACGTTGGATTTTAAGATTTCGGACGCGATTTGCTCGGCGTTGTTGATCTTGCCGACCGTCGTAATGGCAAAGGAACCGTGATGGGAACGCATGAAGATGGGCTGGGCCTCAAAGTCGGAGATACAGCCGATGCCCAGATTGCCGTGCATAGAGTTGGATTCGCTGGAAAATTTGGTGCGGAAGGGTGCGTTTTCGATGTTGTGAATGGCTTTATCAAAGCCGGTTTCCGCGTCGTAAACAGCCATACCGGCGCGGCGGGTCCCGAGATGTGAATGATAATCGATACCGAAAAACAGATCAAAAACACAGTCTTCTTTTGAGGCAACGCCAAAAAATCCACCCATATAAACACTCCTTCGTATGATCAGATTGAATTGACCATTTCATTATAGCAAAAACAGGCCGGTTCATAAAGGGCTTTTTTGTGAAAAAGCTGTATTTTCTCCTATTGTCTCGAAACTTGTACCCGTTTATTATGAGCTTTTGTGCATCCTGTTCTATCCCCCAGCTTTTTGAAAGAAAGCTCGTTGTCCTGCGGACAACTGCAAAAACTTTCGGTTCGCGGCGGTCCTTCGGGCTACGCCACTCCGTCAGTCGATTATTTTTAGGAAATGGCGGAGCGCGCCGGGTACGGGCGGCGGTTCAGAACGTTATCATACGGGACAAAAACGGTCCGTGACCGCCGCTTGATGAGCCGGAAAATTACTTGTTCTCAGGGATTACCTGGTTATCGGCGAGAATTTCCGGCTTATGGATCATGCTGTCCTTTTCGGTAATTTCCCGGATCACCCGGCAGGGGTTCCCAGCCGCAAAGGAGCGGGCAGGGATGTCGCGGGTGACGACGCTTCCGGCACCGATGACACAGTCGTCCCCGATCGTAACGCCGGGGCAGACGACAACGTTGGCCCCAAACCAGCAGTTGTTACCGATGTGAACCGGCTTTGCATAGCAAAGTCTCTTAACATTGCCGTCCTTGTCCAGGATGGTGTTTCTCTCCTGTGCGACCATCGGATGGACGGGGGTTACAATGGTCACATTCGGGCCGAAGTTGCAGTTGTCGCCGATTGTGACCTCGGCATCGTCCTGAACCGTCAGGTTAAAGTTGCCGAAAAAGCGCTTGCCGATTTTGGTATGCTTGCCGTAGTGGAAATAAATTGGGCCTTGCATGAAGCTGCCCTCGCCAATTTCGCCGACGATCTCATACATGATCTTCCGGCGCTTTTCGGTTTCGTCCTCAAAGGTCTGGTTGTATTCTACGTTTAGGTTGTGGGTACGCAGCTTGATTGCCTTCAGCTCCGGGTCGCCGGGGCAGAATAAAACGCCTGCGAAAATCTTTTCTTCTTCTGTCATGTTGTCCTCCTAAAAAAATGATGTTGGAAAATGGGTGTCTGTCAAAGGTATTATAGCGCAGCGGGAAAGGATTGTCCAGAAAATCTGTGCGGTTAAATGGTGAGAGACATGAAAACCCTTGTCAAAGTGACAGCTCGCTCCACTATTTTGTAAAAATAAAAGGAGAACCATATAGAAAATCGTTGAAAAACATGATATACTTAACCCAAGTAACCGAGAGACAAATCTGGATTTAACGCACAGAAAGGAAATAGAAATGGAAATAAAAGAAATAGAGAAACTTCTTTCATCGGAAAATATACAGTATGAGATCATCCAACAGGACAAGCCTATTTTATCGGCATTGGATGCGGAAGGCTATTATCCTGTTGAAAAATCAGCACCTACATTTGTGTTGCAAACAGAGAATGGTTTGATAGGGTGTATGGTTTCTCTCCAGAATGGGCGACTTGATTTTGACAAGTTGAAACAGGTTTTCGGTTTCAGCAAGCTGAAAATGGCTGATAGGAAGAAGATAAAAAACCAAACTGGGTATGACGTTGGAGCCATTCCGCTTGTTGGTTTACATCTTCCCTGTATATTCGACAGAAAACTTCTTAAACATGATTTTGTGTATGGCGGCAGTGGAAATGAATTGTTCACATTGAAAATTGCGCCATCGGAATTGTTGAGAGCAAACAAGATTATAGGAATGTTTGATTAAAAACACAAATTTCCAGTTTGTCAGGTAAATCGCAAACCCAGCCGAGCCAGCAGGCGGTCAAGATGAACGGATTTCGCCCGCCGCCCTCAGTCCCGCCCGGCTTTGCAGCCCAGAGGGGAGCGCCGGGGCTTGCCAGAGAAGGATTCGACCCGTGGCTGGGATTTTGCCTTCCGGCTCAAATGGTCAAATGGACAAAGCATTGAAGCACCTTTATAAAACGCTCCCGGCGCGAAAAAACGGTTTATTCTATGTTTTGGTAGGAGGAATGATGATGCATCCGGTATTGCCTGCGCAGCTTGCAGAAGCGATTGCACATTTTCAGTTTGAGGGGAGACTGACCGGTAAGGAAGCCTATGGAAGCGGCCATATCAACGATACCTACCGGTTGGTATTCGAAATGCGGGACAAGAAATATACCCAGGTGATTTTGCAGCGGATCAACCGGGAGGTTTTCCGGGAGCCGGAGCGGCTGATGGAAAATATCGTGGGGGTTACCCGTCATCTGAAAAAGAAGATCCTGGAAAACGGGGGAGATCCGGAGCGGGAGACGCTGAACCTGATTCCGGCTGTGGACGGGAAACCGTATTATTGCGATTCCTGCGGGGGTTATTGGCGTTCCTACAAATTCATAACGGGCGCCCGCAGCTATGACCGGGTTGAAAAGCCGGAGCATTTTTACCAGAGCGCCGTTGCCCTTGGCCATTTCCAGCGCCTTCTTGCGGACTATCCGGTGGAAACGCTGCATGAGACGATAGCGGGGTTCCATGATACCAAATCGCGGTTTTCGGTATTTCAAAAGGCGGTCGAAGCGGATATTGCAGGAAGGGCGGCTTCGGTGCGGGACGAAATCCGGTTTATTTTAGAGCGCGAAGGGGTCGCCGGTTACTTTTCGGCGCTGCAGCAAAGGGGCGAATTGCCGCTTCGGGTCACCCATAACGATACAAAGCTCAATAACATCATGATTGATGATCAGACAGGGAAGGCAATTTGCATCATTGATTTGGATACGGTTATGCCCGGGCTGTCCGTATTTGATTTTGGAGATTCGATCCGGTTTGGGGCCAGCACGGCTGCGGAGGACGAGCGGGATCTTGGGAAGGTTTCCTGCAGTATGGAGCTGTTTGACCTGTATACAAAGGGCTTTATGGAAGGGTGTGCCGGGAAGCTGACCGCGCGTGAAATCGAGGAGCTGCCGATGGGCGCAAAGGTCATGACGTTTGAGTGCGGGATGCGCTTTTTAACGGATTATCTTCAAGGCGACGTTTATTTTAAAGTCCATCGGGAGGGCCACAACCTCGACCGCTGCCGGACCCAGCTGAAGCTGGTGGCGGATATGGAGCGCAAGTGGGATACGATGCAGGCGATTGTAAAAAAATATGAGGCCGAATATGTGCATCGGCCCCACAGGTTTTGAGTATATTGTAGATTGATTTCGGCTTTTGATGAAAATAAAGGCGGCTCCGCGCTGCCTTTATTTATTTTTCCGCATTTCTTTTGGGATTTCCCGATAGTTGGTCAAGCCGAGGAGATAGTCGGTGGTGGTATGGTGGATTTCGGCTAA
>CAYWRQ010000021.1:0-25635 GCA_964460915.1 uncultured Oscillospiraceae bacterium | reverse complement strand
ACAAAGTCGAGTGTAAAGTGCCTATTTTCGGGGGTTTAGAAGGTATTAATTTTTCAATCAAAGAAAAATCAAAGTCATCGACTGGATTTGTGATAATTAAATGCTTTTTTATCGAAAAGTAGTATTCCTTTTGCGCATCTTCATTTTGATTGTAGTTGGAGATGAGAGTCAACAGTATTGAAATTTTTGATTGCAAACTTTTCACTTCCTGCCATTGCATCGTAGGGAACAGGAGCACCAATAATTTCGTTCCAGCAAAAATACCCCAATGGGCTAGCTTATATTTCCCAGTCTTCATGTTCTTCCATAAAAGATTTTTTTGCTTTTTCTTCTTCGATCGCGCCCTGCTGACTTGTTTTGCGTTCTTCTATTGATGGCTTTTGAGATTCAAAATCCATGGCAGGAAGAGCAATCCAGCGAACACATTGTAATGCAGTTGCAAAGAACAAGAAAATGATATCTGTTTTATTGAGCTTGGTAGCTTTTGCAAATTGTTCATCAATATTAGAAATGATTTGTTCAGCATTTTTAGCAACTGTAGATACTCTATGCATTTCCATATTAACAGAATTTATTGTTTGAGTTCCAGCTTGCGTCTTCTGAGTAGCGTTGTTTAACTTTTTTCTAAGCTCATTATATCTGTCCAATAATATCACCTTTCTATTATGACTTTACATCTTTTATCCAGGAATGATATACAGTTCGCTTTTTATCATTTGATCCTATATTGCATCTTATACGTGCAGGCGGCCGTCCTATATTAATAGGTCTTTTAATCCCTGTGCCGCAGTATCTACAAACCCATCTTTGCCAAACAGCCCTTTTTGTGGTGTTGCCATATTATTTTCCTCCTTGTGCTTAGTAACGGTTATTGTAGTAGTAGTTCCGGCTTCACCTCCAACGCTCCGGCCAATTTCACCAGCGTCTCCAAAGAGCAGCTAGAGCGCCCTTTTTTGATATCGCATAGATAGGTATTTGAAATTCCCGCGCGGATTGCCAGCTGCTTTTGTGAGAGATGCTTTTCTTTACGGTAATACCGTATTTTTTCTCCTACGTTCATACAATCCCTCCAACCTTTTTGCGGCTTTCGACAGGAATATCCATCTATATGTACAATTATACGTTAATTAAGTATGAAATGCAATTTATCTTGAAATAATCTGCCAAAATGACAAAATAAATACGGTATATACGTATTTCGGATATGGTTTACACAAAAATGTTTCTCTGCTATAATAAAAATAGCGAGACATGACAAGGGGGAATGGGTATGGAATCGATCGGGGAGCGCATCCACAAGCTTCGTAAAGAGCGTGGATTGACCCTACAGGCGTTGGGAAAGCTGACCTATACATCCCCAACCTTTATCTGTGATATCGAGCAAAACCGGGCCACCCCTTCCATCCCCAGATTGATAGAACTCGCAAACGTTCTCGGAACCAGCACAGCCTATCTTGTAGGGGAAACGGCTCATTCCACGCCCATTACAGCCGAGGAGGAAGAAATCGCTGCGTTCCTGTCGAAGGAAGAAAGTAAAGCAGCGCTTGCCTGCGTGAAGGAATTGATGAAGCTTTCCGCCGGTGAACAGCAAGAGGCGTTCCACTACATCCATTACCTAACCGCTCATCATGCGCCTACTTTTGAGAAGGAACAGCAGCCTTGATTTCTTCCTGTTTTTAGTATACATATTGAGGGAGACAAGATGTGTCTACTCTGAAATGTTTTTTGAAAAATCTCGAAAAGATTTCTTTTTCATCTAAGTAAATCTAGTAAAGCAATTAAAGAGCGGGAAGAAGAGGTTCTTATGCTGTTAAAACCGTTTTGGAGCCGTGTTAAAGTCTATCTGACCCATTCGAGAAATTCTTTTACAGTCCATCCTCTAAGCCCTTCTGTGCGGCATAGATGGACGCTAAAAGAGTGCCCATATCCATTGGATAAGTGAAAGCAAAAAAATAAAGGGAGCACAACCGCCCCCTTTATTTTTTTGTACGTTCCTTATGATCCTGTAAGGAAAAAATCAGAGATTAATCAAGCGGTTTCTGCTGGCGTTTCTTACGGGTACTGGAAATCTGTAAGCGATTGAGTTCATCCTCCAGATAAAGAGTAGTAGATTGGCCATCCGGTACGGTAAAAGATGCCTTAAAGGAGATGGAAACCGTATCTGGGTAAACAACAACTTCGTCGATATAGTCGTCCAGGAATTTCTTGCACTGTGTGATATTCCGTGTTGTAACGTATTCTTTGAACTGCATCAGAGAGGAACGAAGGTCTTCTTCTGTGACCGAAACACATTTGGAATGCTTATGTTCCAGGCTGATTGACTCCTGGATTTGCAGCCTTTGGGCCTGATATCCATGCAGAGCTTCCATAATCTGCGGTTCTGAGCCGCTTTCTGCAATTGCAGCGGTGAGGTTTCCGATCTTGCGTTCTACCTCTTTGAGGGCCTTTTCGTAGCGCTGCAACTCTTTACCTGCGCTTTCATAATAGTCCTTTCGGTATTGATTCATCTGATTGACCAAGGCCTTGATAGAGGAATCGTTGAAGAAATACCGTTCGAACCAATCTAAGACCAGATTATCCAGTACGGTTTGCTCGATTTCGCGGTTGCTGCAATCGATGCTGCTCTTTCTCCGGCTGCATCGATAGCTGGCATAGGCCGCTTTTCCCGTCCGGACTTATCTGTAAAAGAATGGCGGTAATTTCCTGTATAGAGATTTCCACAGACACCGCACCGGATTTTCCCAGACAGGAGATATACCCGTTTGGCATTGCTCCCATGTCCCACATGTTTCTGTCTTTTTAGGCGCTCTTGTGCCTGATCGAAGAGCTCCTGAGAAATAATGGCAGGCATTCCATTCTCAATTCGGATAATCTCGTCGTTACTCTTGTTGGCATGGTTGTTCCTTTTACCATCTTTGCGCTTGGATGCAGAACGATTGAAGACGTAAACCCCGGCGTATTTTTCATTGCGCAGGATATCATGAAAGCTATTTTTGGTAAAGGTTTTCCCTTGCCTGGTTTAATATCCCAGATTATTGAGCTTATGGGCAATTTCCTTGTAGTTGTGACCATTTACAAACATATTGAAAATGGTTTCAATGATGGGAGATTCTTCGTAATTGACGGCATAGGTCTGGTCAGGGTTTACACTGTATCCTAAAGGCGGTTTGCCGCCGAGATGCAGGTACTTATAAGCGGACTCCTTCATACCCTTCTGTACTTCTCTGGCGAGATTACGGGAATAGTATTCCGAAAAGGTTTCGATAATGCCTTCCATTACGCCGCCTTCAGGAGAATCGTCGAACTGCTCGATGACAGAAATGAGTTTTACTCCATTTTTTTGCAGCAGATTTTTGTACTGGGCACTATCATATCGGTTTCTGGAAAAGCGATCCAGCTTATGTACGAGTACGATATCAAATCTATCTTGCCCGGAATCTGCGATCATCTGTTGGAATTGCGGCCGCTTATCATTTGTAGCAGAGTATGCGTAATCAGCATAGATATCTATAATATCATAGCTATGTGACTCTGCATAAGCTTTACAGGCCCGGACTTGCGCATCAATGCTTTCGTCTCTTTGATTATCCGAACTGAAACGGGCATAAATGCAAGCTCTAAGCCGGGAACGAATTACATTGGAAGCAGACAAATCCTGTGAAGGGTTTGGGATACTGGATATATCTCTGTCACTTTTATAGTCTTCGGGAATAAACTTTAAAGCCATAGTATATTATTCTTTCTTTAGTTGGGATACGCTACTCGGAGAGGGCAACGTATCCCAGAAACATTTCCTATCCTGGTAAAAATTAGTCGGTTACATCGTGGTTGGTGGACATATGATGAAACAACGCAGCGGCAGGCCGGAAGAAGGTTTCGTCGGTGTCCGGAGATACAATGTCATAGGTCGCAGAGAGAATCTCTGGATTATGCTTAATACTTTTACGATCAATAATGAATTTGATTTTGGTAATCATAGTGATTAAATCCTTCCTAAGATAAAATTGAAATAGGGTAAATCCGTGCATCATGTGAACTGGTTAATATGGAAAAACTTAGGCTCATTTAAGTGGAGCGGATTGCAGCCATACTCGTATGCCGTCTTTGCATCATGTACCAAATGAAGTTGGTAGGGTGGCACAATATGAAGAGAATATACGAGTGACGTAGCAAACCGTTTATAAAGGGGCCTAGAACGGGTAATACGGTCGGAATCACAGTCCAGTAAACCACGTTCTTTCCAACGCGTTAAAATACGTTTATAGTTTTTGAAACCACCTCTAGTCATGACCTCCTGGAATCGCAGGGGAATAAAGTCGATAGAGAGCTTCTTACAATTCGGAGAATATACTCCCCAGACTTGATGTGAAAAAAATTCTAAAATGGAGGATGAATATGGCGATAAATCCGAAACACACAAAATACGTACGATATTATGACTTGAACCTTACAGAGAAACAGTTGAAATGGATTACAGAGCAGGACAGGATTTTGTATCCACAAGCAATAATTGATTTTGCTAAAAGATATAACCAACAAGGCATGTCGCTTTCTTATAACGACATATGCCTCGAAATCATTTCAAGGAGAAATGAATTACTAGATAAAGAAATAAAAAAGGAAATAAGGGATGGGGAAAAAGAATGTGTTAAATTTGATAATGTGACTGATAAATATTGTACTTCTAAGGATTATAAACCTATATCTATCATAGGAATTAAAAAACAATTAATAAAGATCATTATTACTATATAAAAGAAACAAAAGAATTTATTTATATACCTCTTGAAAACGAAGCTGTAGATTATTTTACGGTATTAAATCGCATTTTTAGCCAGTTAAGTGTTGAAATTATATTGATTACAAGTGTAGAAAAAAAGGATAAAAAACAAGCTATCACTTTTGTAGATACCATTTCAATTCGATTTTTAGGTAGATTTGCTATAACATTTGCTGACCTCATCGTACTTGCTCTTCCGAATAGAAAATACAAATATGATATTCAAGTAAAATATGACTCTCTGGATATAATAAGAATTTCTAATAGCAAGCTAGATAAATATCAATTCAATAGGATGAGTAATTGTATAAAAGCAATAAATAAGCAACAATTAACACGGAATGAGATCGAAAATATATGTTCTCATCACAGATTGATAACTCCGTTAAAGGAAGAAATAGATGCAATGTCTAGAATAAGAACTCGGACAAAATTAGTGAGGAAAAAGAAATGATTTAATCATTACAATAATTGTCTTGATGATATTGGAAGAATGGTGTCCCCGGACCGTACCCTTAACCTCGTAAAATTATGCATGATAGGGTATGTAAATTATTCTTCCTATACTATATGCAAATAAAACGTGGTTTCGTGGTTTGGGGCAGAGTCCCCAAGAGTCCTTAGGGTTCTTTCTTCCCGGCAGACTATGACATGATTTTCATAAACGTGGTATTGCAAGTAGAAACGTGGTGGAACAAAAGGAAAATCCGTTTTTCTCTCCATAATCTTTTATCGCAAGGGTGCTTGCAATATGGTTTAGACCCTGAAAAGGGCATAAAAAATCCCGATAAGGCATGCATTACCTTATCGGGATACTTTTTTCTCCACTAAAAAGCTTTAGCAAGGGTGTAGTGGTGGAGGCGAGGGGAGTCGAACCCCTGTCCGAAAGCCTCTCCATCGGGTTTTCTCCGGGTGCAGACGGCCTTTTAAATTTCCCGTCCCGGAGCGCCGACCATCAGGCTATCCGAGACGGTATTCCCTTATACGTGAGACGGGCCGGGAAACTCCCGCGACACGTTGGCCACTGATTAAAACCTGACGGGTCCCGTGGTCCCTACCCGTGCAGGCCGCAGCTTAAATCAAGCAGCGTAAGCTAAAGTTCTAGTATTAGATTTAGCGTTTAATTTTAGGTGCGACGTTTAAAGAGCCTTCGCCCGCTCTACCCGCTTACCAGACTTCAAAACCCCCGTCGAAACCTTTACGCCCCCATATGGAGCCGTATCAAACGGCGATTATCAGTCGTATGAACACAAAGCGCAGGGATTACCCAAGCGCTTTGTGCGAACGTTATGAGCGTTGTCTTGCTTTTAGCGCGCGGTCGATCTCCCGCTTAGCATCCCGCTTTGCGATATCCTCCCGCTTGTCATGGAGCAGCTTGCCCTTGCACAAGCCCATCTCCATCTTCACATGGCTGTTCCTAAAATACAGCGAAAGGGGGATAAGGGTTAGCCCTTCCTGTTTGACCTTGCCGTACAGCCGCATAATTTCCCGTTTGTGCATCAGGAGCTTCCGGACGCGGAACGGGTCGCGGTTGAAGACATTGCCTTTTTCATAGGGGCTGATATGCATCCCCTTGACGAACAGTTCGCCGCTTTCAATCGAGCACCAGCTATCTTTCAGGTTTACGCCGCCCTGGCGCAGGGACTTAACCTCCGTCCCAACCAGTTCAATACCGGTCTCAAAGGTTTCCAGCACGAAATAATCATGCCGGGCCTTGCGGTTGACCGCAATTGCTTTTTGCCCCTGCGCCATGGACAGCTAACCACCTTTCTGACAAAATTACATTGCAACCCGATTTTCCAGCGCCTTGTTCAGCGTCGAATTATCGGTGTACTCAAGCTCTCCGCCTACCGGGATTCCGAAGGCCAGCCTTGTGACCTTGATGCCCAGAGGCTTGAGAAGCTTACTGATATACATGGCCGTGGCCTCACCCTCAATCGTGGGATTGGTGGCCATGATGATTTCACTGACATCCGTGTCCTGCAGCCGGACGAGCAGTTCCTTGATCCGGATCTGCTCTGGCCCGACCCCGTCAAGCGGGGAAATCAGCCCATGCAGCACATGGTACTTGCCGTTAAACTCCTGCAGCCGCTCGAAAGCCATGACATCCCGCGGGTTTTCGACAACACAGATCACCGAGCCGTCCCTTTCCGTTGACGCGCAGATATCACAGACCTCTTTATCGGTCAGGTTTTGGCAGACCTTGCAGTTGTGGATGGTTTTCTTTGCTTCCAGGATGGCGGCAGCGAAATCTTCCGCCTGTTCCTGCGGCATATCCAGGACAAAAAAGGCCAGCCGCTGCGCCGATTTGCGCCCGACGCCAGGCAGAGCCGCAAAGTGCTCCATCAGCCTTTTGAGGGATACCGGAACGTTTGCCATCGGGAATTAGTACAGGCCGGGGATGTTGAGTCCGCCGGAGATTTCATTCATCGTATTTTCAGTTTCTTCCTCGACCTTGCGCAGGACCTCGTTGACGCCGCTGACGATTAAATCCTGCAGATCCTCGATCGCTTCGGGATCGACGATTTCCGGTTTCAGGCTGATCGAACGGAGGACCTTGTCGCCGGTCATTTTAATCTCAACGACACCGCCGCCGACAGTCGTAGTATACTCTTTGGCGTTGATTTCTTCCTGTGCTTTTTCCATCTGCTCCTGCATCTTCTGAGCCTGCTTGATCATCGAGCTCATGTTGTTGCGGGGAGCGGTATAGCCCTGAGGCAGTCTAGCTTTCATGATAGAACATCCTTTCAAATATCGGCCTAAACGCCAGTTTTTCTGTCACTATTTTGGAGGTGTATTTCTACGCCTTCTCCTGCAGCGCGGGAAAGTATATCCGCAAAGGCAGAGGACTGGACATGAGGAGCAGCCTGCTGCACTTTTTTGGCGATTCTAAGTTTGTGGCGGGAACCGAGCTTGGTTTCCACCATATCGGCAAGCCTTGCGCCGATGTTGTTGGTCATCAGCATCCCGCGGAGCATCGTGTTCGGGGAGGAGATAATGACCGTCTGGCCCTGGCGCTGGGCAGTTGAGCCGTCCAGCATCGAAAAGAGCGCCGGGTCGGCGTTTTCCATCTCCCGCAGCAGTTCCTCCCATTGGGGAAGGGGCTCAGCCGGAATCTCCGTTTCCGGAGGTGGTAAAACAGCGGATTTAGCCGCCTTCATCTCTTCCTTTTGTTCAGGCTTTATAGCCGCTTTGGACATTTCAGTCCGAGGAGGGGGAGAGGGAGGGGACACAGGGGCCTGTGCATCTGCCGGTTTAGGTGCAGCTGCCGCAGGCGGCGGGAACTGGGAGAGCTGTGCCACCAGCTTTTCCAGCTGTGCAATCCGCTGCTGTAAGGCTGCGGTCTGGGCAGTAGAAGGTGCCGGTTTTACGGCAGCCTGCGCCGCATCTTCCGTTTCAGTGCAGAGCTTGATCATCGTCATCTCCAGCTCGACCTTTTTGTCGCTGCTGCGGGACAACGCGTCGGTACAGCGCTGCAGCTGCCGCAGGATGGACAAAATCCGATCCAGGGAAACCGACTGTGCCATATCGGTCAGCCGCTTCAGCTCATCCGGCAGGCAGACGACCAGCTTTTTCGGATCGCTGACCGACCGGCAGAGAAGGATGTCGCGGAAATGGGCGGTCAGTTCCGCCACAATCCGGTCGATCCCTTTGGCATTTTCATACAGCTGGGTCACAAGGGTCAAGGCCTGTGCCGTATCGTGGGACAAGATCGCCTGGGACAGGGCAAATAAATGCTCCCTTCCGGCGACACCTGCCGTTTCAGCGACGACATCGGCGCTGACCGTCTCGCTGACGGCCATACATTGATCAAGCAGGGACAGCGCATCGCGCATCCCGCCGTCGGATAGCCTTGCAATCAGCGACGCGGCGTCCGGCTCCAGCGTAATCCCTTCCTGCTGCGCAACAAAGGCCAGCCGCGCCTCGATGTCTGCGGGGCGGATCCTTCTAAAGTCAAACTGCTGGCAGCGCGAGACAATTGTTGCCGGGACTTTATGCAGTTCGGTGGTCGCGAGAATAAAGATCACGTGTGCCGGCGGTTCTTCCATGATTTTCAGAAGGGCGTTGAACGCACTCTGGGAGAGCATATGCACCTCGTCGATGATATAAACCCGGTATTGGCAGACGCTCGGGGCAAAATTCGCCTCGTCCCGCAGCATCCGGATATCATCGACCCCGTTGTTGGAAGCGGCGTCCATCTCGGTAATATCGAGGATAGAACCGTCCTCAATCCCTTTGCAGACCGCGCACTCCAGACAGGGGTTCCCGTCCACCGGGTGCAGGCAGTTGACCGCCTTTGCCAGGATTTTGGAGCAGGTGGTCTTGCCGGTCCCGCGGGAGCCGGTGAAGAGGTAGGCATGGGCAGTTTTGCCGCTGCGGACCTGATTTTGCAGGGTAGTGGTGATATGCTCCTGCGACACGACGTCGGAAAAGACTTTCGGCCGCCATTTGCGGTAGAGTGCCAGATACATTTTTCTTTCCGCCGCGGCCTGACATCACGCATAAACGGGAACAGGCTGTTCAAAGGCCTTGCAGCCCCGAAGCGCCTACCCGCAGGATAACGGATACCGCTTTTCCTTTCCGCCGCAGCCGCACACCACGCAACGAGGGCCGGAGCAGCTTTTCTTCCATATTAAAAGGCGTGCAGTCGGACACACGGAGGTAAAGGCTTTGCTGCGTCGCACGGGGCGGTCCGCTTAATGCTGCTCGGTTCCCCGCCTGACATGGTTCACGGTGTCCCATCGCGCAGGACCCGTACCTCCGTATGTCCGGCTGCACGCTCCCGACTGCTACCTTGATAGCTTTACCATTATACACTATTTTTTCGGATTTTGCAACCCCTTTTTCTTCACTTTAGGAGAGCTTTCACCATTTTGTCATTTTTATGCAGCAAAACGGCCTGGCATTTTCGCCGGAATCCTGTATAATGGGAAGAAAGCGGAAAATTTACGCCGCGAAACAAAATGGATGCAGCATTTCCCCCAAAACACCGTCTATATAGTTGAAAACCACAGAAAGGGGGTTCCCCATGGAAGACAGTGAAATCATCGCCCTGTATTTTGCCCGGGACGAGCGGGCGCTCCGGGAGACGGAGGACAAATACGGAAGCTACTGCCTTTCGATTTCGCATCGGATTTTAGACAGCCGCGAGGATGCGCAGGAGTGCTTAAACGATACCCTGCTGTGGGCATGGAACGCGATCCCGCCCGCCAGGCCGAATATCTTTTCGGTGTGGCTGGGGAAAATCACCCGCAACCTTTCGCTGACGAGAAGGGAAGCGTCCTGGCGGCAAAAGCGCGGCGGCGGGGAAGCGGATGCTGTTTTTTCTGAGCTGACAACTGTTGCCGGGAGCGGCGGGCCGGAAGATCATTTGGATGTGCAGGAGCTTGCGCAGGAAATCGGGAACTACCTGCAGACCATCCGCCCCGTGTCCCGTCTGGCCTTCATCGGCCGGTACTATTATTTTGACAGCATACCCGCCGTCGCCCAGCGTCTGGGCCTGAGCGCCCGGCAGGTTTCGATGCTTTTACACCGCGCGCGGAAAGGGCTGCGGCGGTATCTGGAAGAGAGGGGGTACAGCGTATGAATGAAAATCATCTGGCGCAGGCTGTCGGCTTTCTGGACGATGCCCTGATTGCCGAGTACGACGGCTATCGGGCCGTAAAGCGCGCAGATGGCTCCGTCCGGCGGTCATGGCGGCCTGTATCTGCCTATTGGCGGGGACAGGCTGGGGGATTCTGAACGGGCATTTCCGGATGGGAGGAAGTCATGCCGGCGGCATAGGACACGGGGAAGAGAGCCGGTTTATGCACTATGGAGGCCCGGTCATGCCCCTGACCCTTGCGGAGGAAAACGCGGGCGTGCGGGCGGAGCGGGAAATCACGTTTGATTTTTCCGGTTCGGATCAGCCTTACCGGGTGGGCTGCACGGTTCAGGATGCCTATACCCTGTATAACGAGGCGGATACGGATACGGCGGTAACGGCCCTTTATCCGTTTACCGGCACCATTGATGACCTGCCGGACTTCGCTTTTTCCGTTTCGGTGGATGGAGCGCAGGTCCGTACGGAAATCCTCCCCGGAGCTTATGCGGGCGGCTTTGAAGGGGCCTGGACAGGGGACGGAACCGATGGCACGACGCTAAACCTCGACCCGCCGGGAGAATTTGCGGAATATGAGCGGCTATTGGGGAATGGCGCTTATATGGAGCGCGCACTGGCCGATGCGCCTGTCCTGGACCAGACGGCCGCTGTCTATGACTTCACCGGCAGCACCGCCCCCGAAGGGTATGGTGCCGCGACCCAGTCGATTTCCTTTATCATCGACCCGGATGCCACCAAGATTATGACCTTTGGCTTTGAAGGGGGTGAGTTCGGGGACGACGGCTTTCGGCGCTACAGCTTCTTTATCCCAAGAGGCACGCGTCCCGAATCCAAGCGGCTGATCGTTTTGGGCGCGGATATTGCCAGTTATACCCTTCAGGGTTACCAGACCGGCGCCTGCGAAAAAGGGAATGAGCTGGAGGGCGTAACCTCGGTGGTTTCCCGAACCGAAATGCCGATCGACCAGCTGATGACGGAGATCGCGCTGGAAATAGCGGCGAATTATTTCGACGGGAAAATGAACGAACAGCAGATGGAGATGACCCTGCGCGGGGCAAAGGAACTGCTCCTGGATTACGGTATTCTTTCAGACGGGCCGGTCATGCGGTATGACGACGGGCGGCTGGGCGAATTGTTTACGGAAGCCTATGTACAAGAGCGGGTCTTTTATGCCCGGTTCCCGCTGACCATCCCGGCGGGCGGCAGCGTACAGGTAGAAGCATCCCTTCGGCGGGGAGGCTCCTATGACTATGCTTGCATCAAGGGGGATGCGGACATAAAGGGCTATGACCTTGCGACCCATCTCGGCAGTACCCTTTCGATTACCGGGCAGGAAGCCTCTATTGCCCACACCGAGGGAATTGAGCTTGTCCGGGAGAATTTTGGCTTTGACCTGGACAGCCAAATTACAACTGTTTCCCTAGGTGACGAAAAGCAATATTATATGGAAGTACGGCCGGCTGCAAAGGATGCGGATGAGTAATAAGGCGGCCTGATAAAACATTGCAATTTGCAGGAGCCACACATAATATTAGACAAGTGTGATATGCGCACACAGATGTAATGTGTACACGTATTTTTGTAGGAGCCGATGACCACATCGGCCCGCAAAACAAAGAAACCGGCGGTAGATGAACGGATCGATGTGGTCATCGACCCCTACATTTTACGTAATTTAATAGCGGCTGTATATACATGGGTGACGTTCAGCCCATACCCCAGTAAAACAAAAGCGGGTGCTCCTTTCAAAAGGGGAGCACCCGCTTTTTTCATTACGGTTCCTGTTTTCTCGCGTCCACGGGTTTTCTCAGCTCGACGCGGCGGATCTTGCCGCTGATCGTTTTGGGCAGCTCGTCGACAAATTCAATAATACGCGGATATTTATAAGGCGCGGTTTGCTCTTTTACATAGTTCTGGATTTCCCTAGCGAGCTGGTCGGAAGGGGTATAGCCCTTTGCCAGGACGATCGTCGCCTTGACGACCATGCCACGGATCGGGTCAGGGACGCCGGTGACGCCGCATTCCAAAATTTGCGGCAGCTCCATCAGCACGCTCTCGATCTCGAACGGCCCAATCCGGTATCCGGAGGACTTGATCACGTCGTCGGTCCGGCCGACATACCAAAAATACCCGTCCTCGTCCATCCAGGCGGTATCGCAGGTATGGTACAGCCCGTCGTGCCAGACGTCCTCGGTGCGGGCGGCGTCCTTGTCGTCCGATTCATAGTATTTCTGGAACATCCCGATCGGCCGCACCCCGTCGGGTGTGCGCACAACGATCTCACCGGTGGTTCCGGGCGGGACCGGCTGGTCGTTTTCATCGACGATCATGACGTCGTAGAGCGGGCAGGCCTTACCGAGGGAACCGACCTTATAGACGGTCGAATTGACAAAGTTGCCCATCAGCACCGTTGTTTCGGTCTGACCAAATGCCTCGCGGATCCGAAGGCCGGTTTTCTGTTCAAACTGGCGGAAGACTTCGGGGTTGAGCGCTTCACCGGCGGTGGTCACGTACTGGATGGAAGAAAGATCGTAGTGCTCCAAGCCTTCCTTGATCAGGAAACGGTAGATGGTCGGCGGCGCGCAGAAGGTCGTGACCTTATACTGCTGGAGCTTTTCCAGCAGATCGGCCGGGACAAAGCGGTCAAAATCATAGACAAACAGCCCCGCGCCCATAAACCATTGGCCGTAGAGCTTTCCCCACATCGACTTTGCCCAGCCGGTCTCGGAGACCGTCAGGTGCAGCCCATCGGGGTCGACGTTGTGCCAGTGCTTGGCGGTGATGATATGGGCAATCGGGTAGGTATGGTCATGGCAGACCATCTTGGGGTATCCGGTCGTGCCGGAGGTGAAGTATAAAAGCATCGTGTCGGTCGCCAGAGTCGGAATGCGCGCAGAGAGGGGCGCGGTCGTCTCAAGAAGCTTGTCGAAATCCAGCCAGCTGTCCCTTTCGCCACGGACGATAAACCGGGCTTTGATGCCGTCGTATTCTTCCATCGCCTGTTCGATGTGCAGGCAGGTTTCGTCCTCCCCGCTGGCGATAATGGCGCTGACCCCGGCCGAACGGAACCGGTAGATATAGTCTTTTTTGGTCAGCAGATGGGTGGCGGGAATCCCGATTGCGCCGATTTTGTGCAGGGCTAGGATTGCGAACCAGAACTGGTAGTGGCGCTTGAGCACCAGCATGACCCGGTCCCCGCGCCCGATGCCCTGGGCTGTAAAGAGGGCGGCGGCGCGGCTGCTCATCTCGCTGACCTCCCCGAAGGTCAAAATCTTTTCTTCTCCGGAAACGTTACACCAGACCATCGCGCGGCGTTCCGGTTCCTCTCTGGCGATTACGTCGACTACGTCGTAAGCAAAGTTGAAATTCGGCTCGTATACTGGCTCAAATCCGCAGATCACGCCTTCTTCATCGAAGGTTTCCCGGCAGAATTGATGGTGCAGTTCTTTTACATCCATATCCTATATTCCTTTCCAATAGATCTGTACGCAGTGAAACCGGACAGTCAGTAGATTTCACAGCGCACTCTTATCATACTCTAATACTTTTACATATTTTTGTCAACGCTTTTTTTATTGGCATAAATTCCAAAAATGGCTGAAAAGACTAGGAAACACGGCTGTTTTGGCCATCTCCGCCACAAAAAGTAAACTTATTATGAATTGAAAAAAATGTACAAACCGGCCGATCTTATATGTATTTCTATAGCGTACACATAAGAAATGATGTGGCTGTATTGGCGGCATCGGGAATAAACCTTGACAAATTTCGACTTTTGGAGCATAATAGGCTTATCGTTATTTTTAATGGAAGAGTGAGAATCGGTTTATGTGGAAACAAAATAAGCTTAAAGCGCTGCTGATAGCAGCGGTAGTTGTTCTGGCAGTCTTCGGTGTCGGGTATACCAAAAAACCGGAGGCGGGGACTGAGTTTACGCTGATGACCTGGAATATCCTGCACGGGAATGGCCAGCTGGAGAATCAAAAGGAACAGATCCGCCAGTATAATCCCGATGTTGTGCTGCTGCAGGAGGTGGATATCGGCACCAGGCGGATCAACGGCGGCAGCAACTTGGATACGCTAAGCGAAGGAATTTATGAGAACAGCTTTTATGGTGTTGAAGCAAATTACGATACCGGTACGGTCGGCATCGCGATGATGACCAACGGCACAATCGAGGACGCGGATTATCTGCCCGGCAAGGATTATACCGAGGTGCACAACGGGTATATTTATGCCAAGGTGACGGTAAACGGGGTTCCGCTTTCGGTCTATGAGGTGCATCTCAACTATAACCGCAGCGATTGGCGGGCACAGCAGCTGTATAACCTGTCGATTGCGATTGCTTCGGATAAAAATGATTATATCGTCGTGGCCGGGGACTTCAATCTGTATGATTTTGAGGAGCTGGACGTTTTGGCAGGCCTGACGCCGGTCAATTGCGACGACACCTATTATCCGACCTACCACGGCTTGGATTGGGGGATGCAGGCAATCGACAACATCCTCTACACTGCCGATACCCTGGCCCTGGAAAATGTCGTGATGCCGGTCAACGGCTATTCGGATCATAATGCGCTGGTGGCGGAATTTCGCGTCCGCTGAGGAAAAATTGACAAAATCTATTGCATTTCAGGGATCGTTGTGCTATAATAGAAAAGCTATTGATGTAAGTTTTCCCGCAGCAATTTTGCTGCGTATTGATTTGAAAGGATGTTTATTCGATGAATGCACTTGAGATCATTGCCGGTATCCTGCTGCTAGCCGTTTGTATCATTATTATTGTTGCAACCATGCTGCAAAATCCGAAGCAGGGCGGCCTTGGTTCCAGCTTTGGCGGCACCGAGTCCTATTTTGGGAAAAACAGCGGCAGAACGATGGAGGCGGTCTTGGCCCGCATCACGAAAATTGCCGGAATCGCGTTTTTGGTTCTGACGGTGGTTGTTTGTCTGATTAACGTCTATGCCAAATAATTGAGCCGAAGAAAGCCCTGCGTCGGATGCGCAGGGCTTTTGTTATGTTTCGCGTTTTGATGGGCATGATAGAAAAAAGAAAACGGAAAGGAAAAAGAAGTTGAAATATAAAAATAAAGCGGAAAGGCTCCTGCCGAACGGGAGCTTTGCGGAAAAGAGAAAATCCGGACGCAGGCGGGGCGGTAAATCGCAGGATATGGTGTCCGGTTTATATGAAAAGCTGCTGCAAAAGGTCGAATCTGCCGGAAAAGGCGGCATCAGCTTCTCCCACCTTGTGCGGGAGCTGCACATCCGTTCCGAGAAAGGGCTGGAGCGGATGCTGGACAAAGCCGTGCGGGAAGGGAAAATCGTCCGCAGGGATGGACGGTTTTACCGCCTGTCGGAGAAAAAAGGCGTGATAAAGGAAGAAAAGGAGCTGCAGGAGGGGACGATCCTGCGGCTAAAAAAGACCTTTGCCTTTGCAAGGCTCACGGACGATTCGGAAGAGACAGAAGTCTTTATCCCAGGCAGCAAGCTTCACGGCGCGCTCCCCGGCGACAGGGTGCTGCTGCGGATCCATCTGGGCGGGGACGGCCAGCTGGACGACGGCGAGGTCGTCCGGATCACGGCTTTCGGAGACGGGGAGTTTACCGACGTGGCGCGGAAATTCGGGCAGCGGGTTTATGCCGAAGTCCCGATGCTCTCAGACGAGCCGATGCTGCTGCTGGACGCAAAGGGAGTCGCTGACGGCGACCGGGTCCGTGTCCGGATCCAGCGCGGCGGGGAGCGTGGACGCAGCATGACGGCAAGGCTGCTGCAAAACTACGGCGACAGTGAGATTGCCGCCAACTGTGCGGAGTCTATTCTCGATGCCGCCGGTGTCACAAAGGATTTTCCCCAGGACGTCCGTGTCGAGGCTGAGTACCTGGCCCGCAGGGGCGTGCGGGAGGATGCGGAGGAGCGTCGGCTGGATCTGCGGGAGTGGTGCATTTTTACCATCGACGGGGCTGAATCCAAAGACCTCGACGATGCGATCAGCCTGCAAAGGATCGGGGAGGAATGGCTGCTGGGCGTCCACATCGCCGACGTCTCCCATTATGTCCGGACAGGCTCTGCCCTTGACCGGGAGGCCTTCCGCCGCGGCACCAGCATCTACTATGCGGATCAGGTTGTGCCGATGCTGCCCAAAGAACTGAGCAACGGCATCTGCTCCCTCAATCCCGGCGAGGATCGGCTTGCCTTTTCGGCGTTGATGACTCTGTCGGAAGACGGGGAGCTGCTGGACTTCGATTTTAAAAAGAGCATCATCCGCTCCCGGGTCAAGGGTGTGTACAGCGAGGTAAACCGACTGCTGGGCGGGGATACGGACTCGTCCCTGACAGAGAAATACGGAAGTGTTTTGGACGTGCTCCCGCAGATGGCGGCCCTTGCGGGGCTTCGGATGAAGCGCAGGGCCGAGCGGGGCGCGCCGGATATCGACAGCGAGGAGTCAAAGCTGATTTTGGATGAGCACGGGCGCTGTATCGCGGTGCAGCCCCGGGAGCGGGGGTTCGCCGAAGGGATGATCGAGGAGTTTATGCTGCTGGCCAATGAATCGGCGGCCAGGCTCGGCCGGATGCTGGACATCCCGTTTGTCTACCGCGTCCATGAAAAGCCGGACAGCAAAAAGATCGAAACCCTGCGGATGATTTTAAAAGCCCTGGGAGAGGATGCGTCTGTGCTGCGGGGCGAGGTACCGACCTCGGCCCTGCGCGGGATCCTGCTTGCGGCGGAGGACAAGCCCTATAAGCTGCTCCTCAACCGCCAGGTGCTGCGTTCGATGATGAAGGCAAAGTATGACCCGAAGCCAATCGGGCATTACGGGCTGGTGCTGGAAAACTATGCCCATTTCACTTCGCCCATCCGCCGCTATCCTGACCTTGCGATTCATCGGATTCTGTCCGAGCTGGTGCGGTTCAGTTCGGAGCGGGACGAGTATCAGCTGCCTGCGGCCGCCGGGGCGAAGCTGGAGCGGAAGTTCCGGGCGTTTGTGCAGGAGGCCTCCGCCCATTCCTCCGAAACCGAGCTGCAGGCCCAGCAGATCGAGCGGGACTGCGAGGACTGTTATAAGGCGGAGTATATGAAGGGGCACCTGGGCGAAGTGTTTGACGGCGTGATCGCCGGCGTGACGGCGTACGGCTTTTATGTCGGGCTGTACGGCGGCATTGAAGGGCTGGTGCGGGTCGAGTCGCTGCCGGAGGGAAACTACGTTTTCGACGAGATGATGTCCCTGACCGAAACCCTCTCCGATACGGTCTACCGCACCGGGGACACGGTACGGGTCCGGTGTGTCCGGGCGGACGTAAACGCCGGGCAGGTGGATTTTGAACGAATGAATGATGAAGAATGAAAAGATGCGGTGCGGTGCAGGTCGCGCCGCGATTGAAGCGGTACCGGCCTTTTTGAAAGGAGCAAAGCCATTGCGTTCTGATTTTCCCTTTTCCTATGTTGTCCAGCCCAATCCCCGCCGCAAGCGGATGGCCGTCACCGTCACGGCGGACGGGCAGGTTATCGTCAAAACCCCGGCCCGGACGGGCAAGCGGGCGGTCGAGCAGATGCTTCGGGAGAGCACGCCCTGGATCCTTTCGGCCCTTTCCCGGGCGGAGCAGCGGATAGAAGCGGTCGGTGTCGCGGAGGAGTTCCGGTGCGCGCCGGGGGAGACGCTGCCGCTTTTCGGGCGGGAATGTCCGATTGAGCGGGCGGATTCCCCTTATTTTCAGGGCGGCGTGTTTTACCTTTCGGGGAGCACGAAAGAGGAACGAATGGAGGAGGCTGCGGCGCTATACATAAAGATTGCCGAGCGGGTGCTGCCAAAGACGGCAGCGCGGCTGGCGCAGCAGGTTGGCGTACACCCGAATGGAGTCAAGATCGGCAAGGCCGCCCGCAGCTGGGGTTACTGCAAAAAAGACGGGACACTGCATTTTACCTGGCGGCTGGTCTGCCACCACGAAGCCTTTGTCGAGTACGTCGTGGTGCATGAGCTTTGCCACCTGCTGTATTTTGACCATTCGCCTGCCTTCTGGTCAGCAGTGGCGCGGGTTTGCCCGGATTATAAGAAAATCGAGCAGGCCGGGGAAGTGAAGAAAATCAACCTCCGGCTGGCGGTGCAGGGCTGAGCCTGCCAAAGAAAGGAAATCATCATGCAGGAAATTAGGACCGTAAACGGAAAAGAAGTCCGGCTGATCCGGCTGCTGGGAAAAGGGAAAGGCGGGTACTCCTATCTGGCCGAGGCGGATGGGAAAAGGTTTGTGCTCAAGCAGATCCACCATGAGCCTTGTGATTACTATCAGTTCGGGAACAAAATGGAAGCGGAAACGGGTGCGTACGGATGGCTGAAGCAGCTCGGCATCCGGATGCCGGTTTTGTACGAAGCGGATTTTGAGCAGGAGCGGATCCTGAAGGAATACATCGAGGGCGACACGATTTTCGATTTGGTGCTGCGGGATCGGATGCAGCCCGCGTATCTGCGGCAGATAGAGGAAATGTGTGCCCGGCTGTATCCGGCGCACACGAATATCGACTATTTCCCGACGAATTTTGTCGTGCAAAATGAAGTGCTTTATTACATAGATTACGAATGTAACGGCTATATGGAGCAGTGGGATTTTGCGCACTGGGGAATCAAATATTGGTCGAAGACGCCGGAGTTTATGCAGTACCTGCGGGAGCATGGATGAAAAGCTGCCGGTAGGAAAAGCCCGCGTTTTGCGGATGGATTTGCAGCCGGAGGAGGGAGACAAGATGGAAGACACCTGGGAGATTTCGCCGGTGACCTTTGCGGCCGCCTGCCAGATGGTGCGGGAGGGGATGCAGCTGAAAACCGGCATCGGCACCCTGTCCGAAAAGTCGGTCCATGCCGCCCTCAAGTACTGCTGTGAGCCGTACGCCGACTCGCGGGAGATCAAAGTCGGCGGATATGTGGCGGATATTGTCGGGGAGCATGGGATTATCGAGATCCAGTCGGCGGGGTTCGGGAAGCTGCGGGGGAAGCTGCAGGCGTTTTTGCCGCTCTGCCCGGTGACCGTGGTTTGGCCCTGTGCCGAAACGCTCTGGCTGCGGAGCTTTGACCCGGAGACAGGGGAGGTGCGTCCACGCCGCCGCAGTCCCAAGCGCCAGCAGCCGGTGGACGTTTTCCGCGAGCTGTACAGCATCCGCGACCTGCTCTGCACGCCAGGGTTTCATTTGAAGGTTGTCTCATTGGAAATCGAGGAGCTGCGCACCCTGACCAAGACCCGCCAGCGGAAGGGGCACTGGCCCAGTGTGACCAAGGTCGACCGCTTTCCGCTCTCGATGTACAGCCAGCTTTCGATCGACAGCCCGGAAGACTGGGGCAAGTTCTTTTCCTTTACAGCGCCGCTGCCGGAGACATTTACCTCCAAGGAGTTTGCTTCTGCGGCGGGCCTAAGCTGGGATACCGCGCGGCTGATGCTCAAGACCTTTGCCGCGATGGGCCTGGCCGAAGACCGGGGCAAGCGGGGGAACAGCTTTTTGTTTGGTCTATGCGGGCCACTCGAGGAAAAGCGTCCAGCTTTTTGAAAAAAGCCGGGCAAAAACTTTTGTATTCGCGACGGTCCTCCGGGCTTCGTTTTGCCGCGCCCGCGTACGGCTTGCGGGCGCGGCAAAACAGGTTGCACGAACCTAAGAACAACCTGTCTTGCTGGATAAAAGACGTCCGAAAACTGCGAACTTGTTGAGCAGTCTAGTAAGTTTGGTTCGCTGTGACGTGGCCGCGTCGGAATACAAAAAACGCGCCGGGTACAGGCGTTTTCCTTTCGTAAACACTTTTTATCCCTTGACAATAAATTTATATTCTATTATCATATTCCTGGAGTTGCCGGCGGCTCTTACTTTTATCAAAAGGAGAGCTTATTATGCGTCATGAAACATTTACAGGAAGTCACTACGAAATTGGTTTTCGATGGGGCTCCCTTCTGGCGAAGCACGGCAATTTTATTTTGGAGCATACCCCAGCCCCATTGACAGCGGAGCGCATCCGGTTCGGAAAGGCCTGTGTTCCGGCCTGCCGGGAGGTTTTTCCGGAAATCCTGGAGGAAATCCGGGGCATTGCGGACGGGCAGCGGTGCAGCCCGGATCAACTGTATGCCCTATTGTTTGGGATGTATGCCTTTTTGCCGGTTTGCAGCTGTTCCTGCTTTGCGGTGGCGAACGGGGAGAATATCCTGCTGGGCAGAAACAGCGACTTTCTCCCTGACCTTGAGCCGCTGAACACAAATGTGCTTTATCGGTTTGATAGGCGTTCGTATGCCTTTACGGGGAATACGACGGCATTTGTCGAGATGGAAGACGGCGTCAATGCGCATGGCCTGGCGATTGGCCTGACCTCGGTTTATCCGCATACGGTTCAGCCGGGGCTAAACGTCGGGATACTGCTGCGGCTGTTTCTGGAAAAGTGCCGCAGGACGGAAGAGGTGATCCGCCTGATCCGTCAGATTCCGGTCAGCTCCTGCGGGACCCTGACCGTGGCCGATGCAGAAGGGCGTATGGCCGTGCTGGAATGCAGCCCGGAGCGGATAAACGTTCTCCGGCCGGAAGATGGGCCGTTTGTCTGTGCGGTCAATGTCTTCTGCGGAAATGTAATGCTGCCTTATAATCATCCGGATATCGATAATTGGCAGGCGGAGCGTCGTTTGGAGACTATGCGGCGCAGCCTAACCGAGAACGCTCCACAGATGATGGGTGCGGCGGAAGCGGTAGATCTTCTGTCCGGACGGGACGGATTTCTCTGTCAATATGACCGTTCTACTGGAAAAGATACGGTCTGGTCGGTCGTCTATGATCTGAAAAACCGGCGCATTTACCGCGCGGAGGGGAATCCCGGCCGGTGCAGCTTTCTCCCGGACAACCGGTTTGATTTTGATGTTCAGCGGGGATAAAGCGCTGACGATCCTTCGATGAGCAGATAAAAAGAGCGCTTTCCAACCTTGGAAGGCGCTCTTGGCTTATCAATGTGGTCATCGACCCTTTTGTCTGACGCAACTGCATCGGAAAAACGATCCGTGACGATCTGTCAAACCGATCATACGGGACAAAAGACGTCCGAAGACTGCGAGCTTGTCGAGCAGTCTCATACGGTTGGTTCGCTGTGATACGGACGCGTCGGACAAAAGCGGTTCGTGACCGCTATAGGATTGTTCCGCCGCCGACCACGAGATCGCCGTCGTACAGCACCACCGCTTGCCCGCGGGTCACGGCGCGCTGCGGCTCGTCAAAGACCACCCGAAGCTGATCTTCACCGTCCTGCGTGACGTCGGCCCACTGCTCCGTCTGGCGATACCGGATTTTCGCTTTGAGCCGCACCGTCCCGTCCAGCCGGTCAGCCGCAATCAGGTTCACGCCGCCGACCTGCAGTTCCCTTGTATACAGCTGCTCCTGCGTCCCAAGGGTCACCGTGTTGGCTGCCGGGTCGATTTTGCAGACATACATCGGCTGCGGAAACGGGATCCCCAACCCCTTGTGCTGGCCGATCGTGTAGTGTATAATGCCTTTATGCCGGCCGAGGATATGGCCGTCCCGGTCGATAAAGTCCCCGGGCCGGGACGGAAGCCCCGTGTACTGCTCGATAAAATCGGCGTATCTGCCGCTTTGGACAAAACAGATATCCTGGGAGTCGTGCTTGGCGGCGTTGTCAAACCCGTGCGCCCGGGCGATCTCCCGCACCTCGGTTTTGTGCAGGCTCCCCAGCGGGAAAAGGGTGTGGGCCAGCTGCTGCTGGGTCAGTGAATAGAGGACGTAGCTCTGATCTTTGGATAGGTCGGCGGCCTTGCGGAGGAGGTAACGCCCGGAGCCGTCCTGCGAAATCCGGGCGTAATGGCCCGTCACGACATACGAAAGCCCCAATTCCTGTGCCCGCACAAACAGCCGGTCAAATTTCATGTACCGGTTGCAGTCAATGCAGGGGTTCGGCGTGCGCCCGTCCAGATAGGCTGCCACAAACCGGTCGATGACGTTTTCCTTAAACCCGTCGGTGAAATTGAGGACATAAAACGGCATCCCCAGTTTCCCGGCGACACTCCGCGCGTCCAGCACATCATCGAGCGAACAGCAGGTATGCGCCCTCGGCAGTCCCACGTCTTCATTATTGTACAGCTTCATCGTCACGCCGACGCAGTCATAGCCCGCCTCCCGGGTCAGGGCCGCCGCGACGCTCGAATCGACGCCGCCGCTCATGGCAATGAGCGCCCGTTTCGGGTAGATGGGCGCGCGCTCCGGTTCAGACGCTCTCATAGGCCTGTTCACAGCTGCGCATGGCGAGGATGGTCTGCTCAATCAGCTTGTCCAGTTCCCAGCCCAGCATATCCGCGCCGTTTTGGATGACCTCACGGGAGCATCCGGCGGCGAATTTCGCGGTTTTGAACTTCTTTTTGACCGATTTGACTTCCAGGTCGGCCACACTCCCGGACGGCCGCATGATTGCCACCGCCCCGATCAGCCCGGTCAGTTCATCAGCGGCATACAGCACCTTTTCCATCAGGTGCTCCGGCTTTACATCGACGGTCAGCCCGTACCCATGGCTGACGACGGCATGGATCAGCCTTTCGTCCAGCCCGCGCTCCCGCATGATCTCCTGCACTTTGATGCAGTGCTGCTCCGGGAACTGCTCGAAATCGAGATCGTGCAGCAGCCCGACAGTCGCCCAAAAATCGGCCTCATCGCCGTATCCGAGTTCATTTGCATACCAGCGCATAACCCCTTCCACCGTGACCGCGTGCTTGAGGTGGAAATGATCCTGGTTAAATTCGGTGAGCAGCGCCCACGCCTCATCTCTGGAAAGCTCTTTGCCCATTGTAGATTCTCCTTTAATCCTATAAACTTAGTATGCTTTCTATGATACACGTTTTTTGCAGGATTGTCAAGACGGGAAAGCAAAATTGAAGGGCCGATTTGCATCTGCGGTTGCCCGGCCGGATGAAAATCGGCAAATTACCGTAGTTTGACAGGAAATCGTTATTTTGGTATAATGAATTCATATGTGTAAAAATGTCCGCCGCATCCACGGCGAAAACAGGAGGCAACCCTATGGCGAAAAAAAAGGAAGAGTATGGCAACGAAAGTATCTCGTCGCTCAAAGGCGCAGACCGCGTCCGGAAACGTCCCGCCGTTATTTTCGGCTCGGACGGTCTGGAGGGCTGTGAGCACTCCTTCTTTGAAATTTTGTCCAACTCAATCGATGAAGCCAGGGCCGGATTCGGCAGCCGGATTATCGTAACCCGCTATGCCGACAGTTCTCTGGAGGTACAGGACTTTGGGCGCGGCGTGCCGGTTGACTGGAACCCGAAGGAGAAGCGGTTTAATTGGGAGCTGGTCTACTGCGAGCTGTATGCCGGCGGAAAGTACCAGGACGGCGGGGATATGTACGAATTTTCCCTGGGTTTAAACGGTCTTGGCAGCTGCGCGACCCAGTACAGCTCGGAATATTTTGACGTCGAAGTCATCCGGGACGGCTATCAATATAACCTGCATTTTGAAAAGGGCAGCCTTGCCGGTGAGATGCAGAAAAAGCCCACCGCCTCCCGGAAAACCGGTACCCGCCAGCATTGGCGCCCTGATCTGGAGGTCTTTACCGATATCGAGATCCCGACCGAATATTTTCTGGACACGATCAAAAAGCAGGCGGTTGTCAACCCCGGCATTGTCTTTGAATTTGTCGATAAGAGCGGGGATAAGCCCGTCAAGACCGAGTTTTGTTATCAAAACGGGATTTCGGATTATCTGCAGGAAATTGTCGGTGAAAACGCCCTGACCCCGCCCACCTATTGGGAGGCGGAGCGGGTCGGCCGTGACCGCGAGGACAAGGACGATTACCGGGTGAAGCTTTCGGTCGCGGTTTGTTTCTCCAACCGGGTCAAGCTGGCTGAATATTATCACAACTCCAGCTTTCTCGAATACGGCGGCAGCCCCGAGCGTGCCGTCCGCCAGGCGTTCACCTCCCAGATCGACGCCTACCTAAAGGCAAACGGGAAGTATCTGAAAAACGAAAACAAGATTACCTTTGCCGACGTCGAGGACGCGCTGGTGCTGGTTTCGTCCTCCTTCTCGACCCAGACTTCTTACGAGAACCAGACCAAAAAGGCGATCACCAATAAGTTTATCTATGAAGCGATGACCGACTTTTTAAAGCATCAGCTGGAGGTCTATTTTATCGAAAACCCGGCGGACGCGAATAAGATCGCCGAGCAGATCCTGATCAATAAGCGCAGCCGTGAAAATGCCGAAAAAACCAAGCTGAACATCAAAAAGAAGCTGCAGGGGAATATGGACCTGACCAACCGTGTCCAGAAATTTGTCGACTGCCGGACCCGCGATGTGAATAAGCGGGAGCTGTTCATCGTCGAGGGCGATTCGGCTCTGGGCAGCGTCAAGCTCTCCCGCGACTCGGAATACCAGGCGATTATGCCGGTCCGAGGGAAAATTTTAAACTGCCTGAAGGTGGACTACGACCGGATTTTCAAGAGCGAGATTATCACCGACCTGCTGCGGGTGCTCGGCTGCGGCGTCGAGGTCAAATCCAAGGCCAATAAGGATATCGCTTCCTTTGATCTGTCCGCCCTTCGCTGGAACAAGGTCATCATCTGTACCGATGCGGACGTCGACGGTTTCCAGATCCGCGGCCTGATCCTGACGATGCTCTACCGGCTGACCCCGACCCTGATCGACAAGGGATATGTGTATATCGCCCAGACGCCTCTGTACGAAATTACGACCCGGACAAGGACCTATTTTGCCTACAATGAGCAGGAAAAGGACGAAATCATGGGCCTGATCGGTGACGCGAAATATACGATCCAGCGCTCCAAGGGCCTGGGCGAGAACGACGCGGATATGATGTGGCTGACGACGATGAATCCGGCCACCCGCCGGGCAATTAAGGTAAGCCCCGCTGACGCGGAGGAGATGGCCTATTGGTTTGAGGTGCTGTTTGGAAACGATCTGCAGGGCAGAAAAGAACTGATTGCCGAGCATGGCCATGAATACCTGGATTTGGCCGATATTTCATAAATGGGGAAGGAGAAAGTATAAATGGCAAAACGCGAAAAGAAACCGGTTAAACGCGCCCAGCCAGCCCAGCCCGACGCCTGGATTAAAGACGCGGGCGTCGTGGTCGAGCAGTCGATCACCGATACGCTGCGGGTCAATATGATGCCGTATGCCATGAGCGTCATTATCTCCCGCGCCCTGCCGGAGATCGACGGCTTTAAGCCTTCCCACCGGAAGCTTCTGTATACAATGTATAAGATGGGGCT
>CAYWRQ010000020.1:18499-25880 GCA_964460915.1 uncultured Oscillospiraceae bacterium | reverse complement strand
CGTAAAAATTGCAGAGGATGCCGATTGTGCCGAAGATGGAGCGGAGCAGCAGATAAGGGAGCTGCTGCTTTGTAATCCGTACCTTTTCACCGTTTTTGATATTGCGCAGCAGGAGGGTAAGGGCGAAAACCGCAGCCACCAGGTTACGGAAAAAGCTTTTTTGGATGCTGGGCAGGTCGCCGGACAGCCGTACGCAGGCGCTCATAAGCGCAAAGCAGAAGGCCGAGGCGAGGATACAAAGAATTCCTTTGGTGCGCGTATGCATAAACGAAACCATCCTTTTCTGATTCTGATCACTTTCCTTTGTTACCTTACCACTTTTCTCCGGCTTTTTCAAGAGGGAAGGGATATTTTGGCGGGAGGATGGACGGAAGATTGATTTTCCCGGAAGGAGTGTCCAGATATTGAAATGTTTTGTCCAGTTTTTTGTTGTAAACCGCTGAAAAGAATGATATACTCAAAGTAGGAAAATATATTACTTAAAAGACAAAAGCGCAAACTAAGCCCTGTCCCGGTCCCGTTTGCGCATTTGGAAAGGAGATCCCTATGATTCTAAAACATGAACTGATTCCCGTCACGGAAAAATCCCACCCCTTTACCCGCGCCGCACTCAAATCCAATATGCAGGCGCACGGCTATGCGGAGGACGAGTATTTTGTCACCGGCACCGCCAACATTTACGGGGCGGATGAAAATGAAAAGCCCTATGTAGCGTACGCCGATCAGCCGTATGTAAACCGGGTATTGATCCGCAGGCCGATAGACCCCGCAAAATTTTCCGGCAACGTGGTGGTGGAAATTTTAAATCCGACCGCCCATCTGGATATCGACCGCTTTTGGGTCAACGCGGACAAGTTCTTTATGCGGAATGGCGACATCTATATTGGGATTACGGGAAAGAGCGATGTGCTGGATTCCTTTAGGATGTTTGATGCCCGGCGGTATGCGCCGTTGTCCTGGCCGAACCCGGACCCCAGCCGGAAAAAGCCGGATCCGCTGCCCCGGATGGGGCTGGATGAGCGGTTTGAAAACGGGTATCTCTGGGATATCCTGACCGATTATGCAAGGCTAGTGAAAAGCGATAGCGAGATGAACCCGCTGCGGGCGTACGGGAAGGTTTGGCTGTATATGGCGGGTTGGAGCCAGTGCACCTGGTTTGTCAACCGGTATGTGGTTTCGTTTGCCTCCCTGCCGGAGGTAAGGGGGCTATGGGACGGGTTTTATGCCGCCGGCGGCAGCGCAGAGCCCGGGCCGATCAATTCCTACGCACCGATTCCGGCCGATCGCAGCAGAAAGCCGATGGTTTCCGCAGGAGCGGGGGTCATCGGCGCGGAGGTCCCGATGGTGGTTGTCAATACGGAGAGCGAAAACTGCCGGGCCAACTGGAAGGGCGACAGCGACCAGCCGGGATACCTTTGCCGCTGTTATCAGTTCGCGGGGACCAGCCATGATGAAAAGGTGAATATCGACGACTGGTACCATGAGGACCCGGATTTTGCAAAGGCCGGTATTCCGGACTTCAAATATGAGGGCATCGAAGGGGAAGTCAACAATTACCCGTATACCTACCTTTTCCACGCTTCCTTTAAGAATCTCTACCGGTGGGTGAGAGAAGGAATCCCGGCACCGCACGCGCCGATGATCGAACTGAAGACGGTCAAACAGCCGGACGGGAGCTATGAGCGGGTCAATTGCACAGACGCGTTTGGCAACGCAAAGGGCGGTATCCGCACGGCGGCCCTGGACTATCCGACCGCACGTTATTTTGGTGGCAGCCACGATAAACGCAATGGGCAGTATTCCTTTGTGACAGGGCACTGTGAGCCGTTTTCTCCGGCGCTGCTGAAGGAACTGTACGGCAGCCTTTCACGGTATCGTGAGCTGGCTGCGGAAAATACCGATGAGCAGATCGCAAAGGGGGTTATCCTGCCGGAGGACCGTGAGGAGCTGATTGAAGAAATCGTCCGGATGGCAAAGGAAAGAGGGCTCGAGTAAGCGGGAATCCGACGGCTGTTTCGCAAGGAGAAATATCTATGCCGTATCATTTTCATGGGACGCTGCGTCCGTGTCCATATAATCCGCGTTACTTTACCGATGACACCGGGAAGGCCATTTATTTATGCGGTGCGCATACCTGGGCATCCTTCAGCGACACGGTTCCTTTGGACGGGGAACCCAAGAGGAAGCAACTGTTCGATTTTGACCGGTGGCTGTATTTTTCGGAGAAGCATGCTTTAATTTTCTGCGGCTATGGTGCCGTCCCTGCGGCTTAGGGCCAGCCCGCGACGGAAGCGGGATGGTGCGGTACGAGCCTTCTCTATACCTGGAGGCCAATCCTGACCGGAGCCCCGGGGAGACACCGAAGTATGATTTGAATCAGCTGAATCCGGCGTATTTCGCACGTCTGCGCGATCGGGTTATCCGGGCCGGGGAGCGCGGGATTTATGTTTCGGTGATGCTGTTTGAAGCCTGGATTGTCAATCCCTACAGGGGAAGGCTCTTTGACGGCCACCCTTATCATAAAAATAACAATATCAACGGGATCGACGGCGACCCGGAACGCTCTCCGGTACCGGAGGAATTGAACCCGGATTTTGACCGCACTTCCTTCCCGAATTGCGACACCATTACGGTACATACCTTGGCGGATCCTGCGATTGTCAAGCTGCAAAAGGCCTATGTCAAAAAGGTTGTCGAGACGCTGAACGATTTGGACAACGTCCTGTTTGAAATCTGCAATGAAGCCCTTCGCCGCTCCAAATACTGGCAGTACGAGATGATCCGATATATCCATCAGCTGGAGCGGGATATGCCGAAACAGCATCCAGTCTGGATGAGCCATCTGGTGCAGGCGGAGAACGCGGCTCTGTTTGCGTCCCCGGCAGAAGCGGTGAGTCCGGGTGTCGAGGCGGTATCGGAGGATTACTGCACCGATCCGCCGATTTTGGATGGCCGGAAGGTCGTGATTGCGGATACCGATCACCTGGGCGGGATTTGGGGAACCTCCCAATGGGTCTGGAAAAGCTTTATGCGCGGGCACAATTCGATTTTTATGGACAATTACGGGATGCCGGATGAACGGACGCATACCGATCAGACAAGGGAATCCGAAAGCGTCAGCCTGTTGTTTGGACGCTGGCAGTACGGCCTGCCGGATAATTGGCGGGAACCGGTGCGCACGGCCTTGTCGCAGACACTCGCGTTTGCCAGGAAGATGGATATGAGGCGGATGTTTCCGAGCAGGACGATTTCCTCCTCCCGGTATTGTCTGGCGGATGCCGGCACCGAGTGCCTGATCTATCAGCCGGAAGCGGGACAGTTCCGTGTCGACCTGACGGGAGCAAGAGGGCCGTTTTCGGTCAGCTGGTTTAATCCGAATACCGGCGAGACGATCCCGGGGCAAAGCTTTTCCGGCGGAAGGCCGATTGATTTTTCGCCGCCGTACCTGGGGGAGATTGTGCTGCACCTAAAAAAGATCCGATAAATAATAAAAGCGCTGTACATTCCTGTATGCCGGAATATGCAGCGCTTTTGCAGTATAGGGGGATGGCCCTCAGCGGGAGGGCGCTTGTTCGGCGGGTTTAACCGGCTCGGAATATCTTCCTTCCAGATGCTCCGTTTTATCCGGGAATTTGGCGTACAGGAATTTCAGGACAACGGGCGTAAGGATCGAGGAACAGATAATCAGCAGAATAACCGCCGTAAAATAGGTGGAGTCGAGCAGTCCGACGGCGAGCCCCTTCTGGGCAACGATCAGGGCGACCTCCCCACGAGTCATCATGCCGACGCCGATTTTGACGGATTCGTTCCAATTGAAATGGAATGCCTTCGCCATCAGGCCGCAGCCGATGATCTTGGACGCGAGCGCGACCAGTACAAAGGCAATGCAGAAAAGTAAGATCCCCATATTCAGCCCCGTGATATCGGTCTTCAGGCCGATAGAGGCGAAGAAAACTGGCCCGAACAGCATATAGGAGTTGATGTCCATCTTCTCGGCAATATAATCGGAGTCCTTGATCGAAGAAAGGATAATACCGGCCAGATATGCGCCGGTGATATCCGCAACGCCGAAGTACCGCTCGGCGACAAAGGCCATAAACATACACAGGGCCAGGCCCATGATCGGTACTCTGCGGGTATGAAGGTGGGAATCGTCATATTTTTTGAACAGGCGGTAGGCGATATAGCCGAGTATCAGCGCGAGAACAAAGTAGAGAACGGTCAGCAGGCAGGTTTTTGCGATGTTGGCGCTGGGATCCTTAAAGCCCAGCACGATGGTCAAAACGACGATACCGATGACGTCGTCGATGATCGCCGCAGACATAATCGTAGTCCCGACGATGCCCTTTAAGTGCCCCAGCTCCTGCAGGGCGCGGACGGTGATCGAAACCGAGGTTGCGGTCATAATGCAGCCGATCATGACGGCCTTTAAGAAGGCCTCGCTGCCCCAAGGGCTGAATCCATAAAACGCCTCATAGAGAATCGTTCCGCCGATGAGCGGGACCGCCACTCCGGCGCAGGCGATTAAAAAGGCGATGACGCCGGTGCGTTTTAGGTCCTGGATACTGGTTTCCAGCCCCGCCGAGAACATCAGCAGGATGACGCCGATTTCGGCCATTTCCGAGATAAACTCGGTCTGGCTGACCAGCCCAAGAATAGACGGCCCGATGATCAGGCCGGCAATGATCTCGCCGACAACCTGGGGCGCGCGGAGTTTCCGGGCCAGGATACCGAAAATCTTTCCGAATACGATAATAATACATAGATCTTTCAGCACAGAGTAGGCTTCCAAGATTGATTCCTCCTAGTATTGATCCAAGCGGGGGCGTGTGTCCCCCACGTTTTTCGACGATTTTTCCAATCAATGATTATAGCATACAGGGGCTGAATTTGCAAAGGAAAAATGAACAAACTGTGTACCGGTTCCCGCCAACTTTTCGCCTATTTCGACCCAGAGCCGACGTTCATTCCCGGTTGTACCGCAGCTCCGCCGTCCTCGTCCAAATCCGGCAGGTACCAGGCGGCATAGGGATGGTCCGGGTGGTATCCCAGCTTTTGCGAAAGGGCGGCGCTTGCGGGATTCGCCGCGTCCCAGCTCGGATACAGCCCGCGTTCCAGACAGGCGAGAATCAGCCTTGCCGCTGCGGTGAGCGCAAGCCCCCGGCGCCGGTAATCAGGCCGGGTATCGATCTCAATCTCGATGCCGCCTTTATAGGCCGAATAGCTGGATGCACCGGCGACCGGCTCCCCGTCCTGATTCAGAATCAAAAAGCCAAGGCCTTTTTCTGCATACTCCGCCGCGTCCGAAAAGCAGGCGACGAAATCGTTTGCCCAGGACAGCTGACGGCAGACGGAAAACCAGTGCGAATCGATCTGCGTAAGCCTGAAACCTTCCGGCAGCAGGGATACATATTCGTTTAACCTTTCCCGATCAAAAATATCCGGTTCTTTTTTGATTGCATAGCGCTGTGTCTTTCGGATGGAAGGGTATTGGGCGGCAAACCGATCTCCCCAGGCAGCCTGCTGGGCGCTGTCCCCGCTGACGGCGCAGAGAATCGGTGCCCGGAGGGTTTGAAGTAAAGCACCGGCCCCTGCCCCTTCCGAATCGCCCGCAAAGAAGGCAAAGTCCCCGACCGTCGCCCGGACGGCGGATGGGTTTTCCGGATCGTCTGCTCTTAGCTCGCCCATGACGCCCTGCAGGGCAGAGAGAATGATCGTTTCGTTGATGTTCCCTTCCGGGCCGGCAAACAGGCGGGCGGCTTTCTGCAGCCCTGTGGCGGTGAGCGGGAAGGTTATGTTTTCTTTTTTCATCGGATAGGATCTCCTTCATTGTATAAAAACGGGGATGCGGTCTTATTTCTGGCGGCGTATGTAATGGAAGAGGTACTGCTGTGCAACGCCCTTTGGCTCTACCCAGGATGGGAAGCCGCCGGGATAATATTGAGCCAGCACCTTCTTCATCCAGGTATCGATCGGGAACGCGTCCAGGCGGTGAAAGCCGTACAGCAGGACACATTCCGCGACCTTCGGCCCGACGCCGTTTACCGTCATCAGGGCTTTTCTCGCGTCCTCTGTCTCCATTTGGCCGACGGCGGTTAGATCCAGCGCCCCAGAGGCCACCTTCTGCGCCGCGTTGAGAATATATTTGGCGCGGAAACCTGCCCGGATCGGGGCCAGGTCCTCTAGGGTAAGGGCGCTCAGCCGCTCAGGCGATGGGAACGCACCATCTTCCCCGAAATGCGCGCACAGCCGCCCGATAATCATCTTAATACGGGGTATATTGTTGTTTGCACTGATGATAAACGAAGCGATTGTCTCCCACGGTTCCTGCCGCAGCAGGCGGATCCCTCCGCAGCAGTCAATCGCGGAGCGGAGGGTCGGATCCTTCCGGAAGGCCGTTTTCCATTGGTCATAGTCCTCGTCCAGATCGAGGTACCGGATCCAGTCGTCCGGCGGCACGGCACTTTCGATGTGCAGGGTATTCCCTTCCTGGCGCAGGACGGCCTGCCTGCATGGTGCGCTCCCGGCAAAGCCCGAAAAGCTTCCGTCCGCTTGTCTTTCCCATCGGAAGCACTGCCCGCAGGTCAGCGTATCTTCTAAAGAAAAGTGTTCCGGCAGGGAAAGGAGATGGTGTTCCATTGTAAAATTCCTTTCTTAAATCTTTTTTTGTTCTATACCATTATAGCAAAAACTGTGGTATAATAACAAGTATATTCTGGGGAGTTATGCACTGCCGTGGGAAAGAACGCCCGGACTGTCCGGAGATGGGCGGCGGGCGGTGGGGGAAATCGATGCGTCGGTGCATACTGCTGAAAGAAAGGAAAGTGAACCATGAGAGACAATATCTATACGATTCCGGTCAGCGAAGTCTTTGAGCCAAAGGAAGGGTGCCCAATTTGCCGGATGCGGGATATGTTGGAAAACCGCTGCGTAGAATATATTATGGGCGCGGCGATGATGGAGCCGGATATCCGGATTGAAACCAATAAAGCGGGTTTTTGTACCGATCATTTCTCGATGATGCTGAAACGGAAAAATCGGCTGTCCCTGGCGCTGATGTTGGAAAGCCATCTGTCGGAAGTGCGGAAAAACGGCTATAAGGATCTTGTCGCGAAGGCAGAGGCGAAGCCCCGGAAACGCAGCGATTTACATACGGTAAATGAAAGCTGTTTTGTCTGCAATCAGATCGAGCAGGCGATGGGCGGGATGCTCAATACCGTCATGAAGCAGTGGGGACGCGACCCGGAGTTCCAGTCGCTATTCCGAGATCAGGAATATATCTGCCTGCCCCATGCGGAAAAGCTGTTGACAGTTGCGCACGATACCCTGGGGAAAAAGGACTATCCGGCCTTTAAGGAGCTTGTGCTGTCCCTGCTTGACC
>CAYWRQ010000020.1:8496-18399 GCA_964460915.1 uncultured Oscillospiraceae bacterium | reverse complement strand
AGATGATAAAATCCGTATTCTGCAAAGGCTTTTTTGCAGGGAACTGTGGAAAAAAGGGGAAAATAGAGCGAAAAAGGAAAAAACGGTCGAATCCGATTTTACCGCCACTTTTTCACCGTTTCAACAGGGTTTTCCACATCCTGCCGCGGTCTTATTTGAAAAGTTTTCCACATTTTATCGCTCCGATTTTCCGGAAATTGCGTACACGCTTCCGGGTGTATAACAGGGCGCGCGGGTAAATCTGCATTTTTTCACCGTTTCTGCGCAAACTACTTCCATCCGAACTGAATGGAGGTTTGTGTATGGAAGAAAAGCGATGTGTTTACGGTGCAAATGCCGGGAACAGCGGAGATGAGGAAAATGGCGGGGATACAGTCGATAAAGCAGTTGACGGCATCCGGGAGAATGGGATTGAAGGGATGGGGGCGGTTCTGACCGGCTCTAAGCATTTGATCCATTGCCTGACGGTCATCGGCCAGATTGAGGGCCACTATATCCTGCCGCCGCAGAACAAGACGACCAAATATGAGCACGTGATCCCGCAGCTGGCCGCCATCGAGGAGAGCAGCGAGATTAAGGGGCTTTTGATTCTCCTGAATACAGTCGGCGGCGATGTGGAAGCGGGGCTTGCGATTGCCGAGCTGATCGCCAGCATGAAAAAGCCGACGGTTTCGCTGGTCCTGGGCGGGGGACATTCGATTGGTGTGCCACTGGCCGTTTCCGCCAAGGAAAGCTTTATCGTCCCGACGGCGACGATGACGATTCATCCGGTGCGGATGAACGGGCTGGTGGTCGGCGTCCCGCAGAGCTTTTCCTATTTTGAAAAGATGCAGGAGCGGATTACCCGGTTTGTCACCGATAATTCCGGGATCACGCCGAAGCGGTTTACCGAGCTGATGATGGCGACCGGAGAACTGGCGATGGATGTCGGCACCTCGATTGACGGCGAAACGGCTGTGAAAGAAGGGCTGATCGGCCATCTGGGCGGGCTGTCCGATGCGATCCAGTGCCTGTATGATATGATTGACGCGGATCAGGCGGAGAATACCCGGAAGGAGGAACCGGAATGCCGCTCTTAACGGTTTTGGACCTGACGCAGGAGCTGCCGGGCCTTGTGCCGCCGGAAACCCGTTCCTTTACCGAAAAGGACGGGAAGATGGTGGAGTGTGTCCGGGCGGGAGAGGACTGGTATCTGCGCCGGGTAATTTCGACCCGCCTTTCGGATTATCTTGATCCCCGATATCAGCCGGGGGAACGGTATGTCCCGGAGGGATAACCGAAAGTTTGGCAGGAATCATGGAAATGGGTTCATTTTTCATGATTCGGTACATAAATAGATAGAATCGGTTTTACTCGTTTTTGTCTTCCGCGGGCAGCTTTGCCGCGGTGGCTCCGGAGCAGGCTGTGCCGGACAGAAGCGGGAAGAAAGGAATGAGAGAAGTGTCTTATTTAGAAGCAATTCTGCAGGGGATCCTGCAGGGCCTGACGGAGTTTTTGCCGGTATCCAGTTCCGGCCATCTGTCGCTGTTCCAGCATTTTACCGGCAACAGCGGGGAAACTGGCGTATTTTTTTCGCTGATGCTGCACCTTGGGACGCTCATCGCGGTTTGTATTGCGTTCCGCAGGACAATCTGGCAGCTGATCCTTGAGCTGTTTTCGATGCTCTGGGATATCGTCCGGGGCAAATTTAAGTGGAAAGAGCGAACCGAGTACCGCAATATGCTGGTGATGCTGATGATTTCCTGCCTGCCGTTGGTTTTTGTGCTGGTCCTAAAGGACTTTTACGAGAGCTTTTCGGCGGATAACGATATCCTTTGGGAAGGGATCTTCTTCCTTGTGACGGCGATTATGCTCTTTGTCGGCGATCACGCGAAGCGCCGGGGCAAAGGCCCCGGGGACATTACCCCGAAGGACGCGCTGGTCGTCGGCGTGTTCCAGGCGATTGCACCCCTGCCGGGCGTATCCCGCAGCGGCTCGACCATCTCCGGCGGAATGATTTCCGGCATGGACCGGGAAACAGCCGTCCAGTATTCCTTTATCCTCGGCATCCCGGTTATCCTGGCCAGTTCGCTGACCGAGCTGATGGACGCGACGGCCGCCGATATGCAGGTTGAGGTGCTGCCGGTACTGATTGGTATGGCGGTTGCGGCGGTTGTGGGCCTGCTGGCGATTAAGATGGTGCGCTATATTTCCCGGACCGATAAGTTCGGAATCTTTGTCTGGTATACGGCGATTTTGGGCATTATCGTCTGCGGCATCGGCGTTTTTGAGCGGATTGTCGGCATGAATATCGCAACTTATTTTGCACGGTAACGAAGGCGTTAGACGTAGAAAGGCGTGTACATAAAACATGGCAAAATCGCAGACTACAAAAACCAATACCAGTAAAAAAAGTACCGCTGCGAAAAGCAGTGCGAGCAGTAAAAAGAGCAGCCCGGCTAAAAAAAGCGGATCCAAAAAAACCGGTTCACGGGGCGGCACGTCTACCAAGGCAAAGGACGCGCAGCTGCGGAGAAGCAACCAGCTGTTTGCGGTCATCCTCTTTGCGCTGGGTATTTTGCTGACGCTGATCGCGCTGTTCAACGGCCCGGCGGTATGGGGTGCCTGCCATCAGATACTGCGGGGCATTTTCGGGCCGATCAGCTATGCTGTGGGGCCGATCTGCATTGCGGTGTCGCTGATGATTGCCCTGGAGCGTACCCATGCGGAGGTGCATCTCCGTGTATGGGAGCTGGTGGCGCTGATGGTGCTGCTGTGCGGGATTACCCAGTTTTTCTGCGGGTATCCGGCCGGGGAAAGCTTTTTTGATAAGATTGTGAACCTGTACATAAACGGCACCAACCTGAAAAGCGGCGGGCTGATGGCGATGATTACCGGCTGGCCGCTGCTCCGGTTTACCGGAAGCAAGGGCAGCCTTGTGATCCACCTCCTCGGGCTTTTTATCCTCATTATGGCGGTCACCGGCGCAACCCTGCGGGATTTGCTGAACAGCTTGCGTAGCCCAGTCCGGCAGCTGAAGGAAAATTATGAGGATCAGCAGGAAATCCGCCAGGCCAGGGCCGAAGCCCGCGCGCAGATGATGGAGGAGAAGGAGACCGCCCGTGCGGAGACGCGCGCCAGCCGCTTGGAGGAGAAGAAACAGCAGGCGGTTATTGCGGAGCAAGCGGGCCGCCGCTATAACGACCGGTTTAACATCGATGTCCCGATTTCGGAAGAAGAATCCAAACGAAGCGCCGAGAACAAACGCAAAGAGGTCGCGTCGAAGGCCGTTTCTGCCGCCGCGAAAAAGGACAGCTCCGCGCAGGGGCTGGAGGACGCGCTGCAGATGATCAAAGAGCCGTCCGCCGGGGCCAAAGCATCCGCAGAGAAGCCTGTGGAGGAAAAAAAAGACGTGCGGCCGGACGAGCAGGCGGCAGCCTCCCCGGCGGAAGAAAAACACGACGCCGCCGGGCAGTCCCTCGACGCCATTATCGCCGCGTTTAAGAAAAAACCGTCTCCGGCGGCTCCGCCTGTCCCCAATCCCGCGCCAGCGGAAAGGGACGTACCGGACGAGCCGGAGTTTACAGAGACAAGCGTAAGCGCCGCCGCTGCGGATCCTGCTGTAGGGGATGCGGCTCCCGCGCCTGTCGAAGAAGTCCCGTATTCTTCCGCCAATCCTGCCGGGGTCGGGGAGACAATCGCCGAGCTGCTGGACGGACAGCCGCCGCTGCCGGAGGAAGAGAGTACGGCTCCCGACGATCTGCCCTTTGACCTGGACGAGCCGGAAAGGCTTGCCGAGCGGATGAACAGCGCGATTCAAGAAATCAGGCGTGAGGAGCCTGCCCCGGAGGCTGTTTCTGCTCCCGAAGAGCCGGATAATGCCGCAGCAGAGCCGGAACCCCCGGCTGAAGAAGCGGCGCCAAAGGAAGAAATCTACCGTATGCCGCCGGTAACGCTGCTGCGCTATCCGAAGAAAACCGCCAGCAGCGTCGACGTCAGCGAGGAATTGAAGTTCAACGCAGAGCGGATTGTGGAAACGCTCAAATCCTTCGGCGTCCAGACAAGGCTTGTCGATATTACCCGCGGTCCGACCGTCACCCGGTATGAGCTGCAGCCCTCCGCCGGTGTAAAGGTCAGTAAGATCACTTCCCTGGCGGACGATATCGCTTTGAATCTGGCCTCCAAAATCCGAATTGAAGCGCCGATTCCGGGCAAGCCGGCAGTCGGTATTGAGGTGCCGAACAAGGTCAACGATACGGTTTCTCTCCGCGAGGCGATTGATTCCGAAGAATTTGCAAACGCAAAGGGTGCACTCCCGGCGGCCTTTGGCCGGGATATCGCCGGCCAGGTCATTGTCGGGGATGTCGCCGCGATGACCCATACGCTGATCGCCGGTACCACTGGTTCCGGTAAATCGGTCTGCGTCAACTCGATTCTGATCAGCTTTCTATACCGGTTTGCGCCCAAAGATCTGCGGGTGATCATGGTCGACCCGAAACAGGTTGAAATGGTCGTGTATAACGGTATCCCGCATCTGCTGGTGCCGGTAGTCACCGACCCGAAGAAGGCGGCGGGCGCCCTCGGCTGGGCGGTCAACGAAATGGAGCGGCGATATACGCTGCTCGGCGAACACTCGGTCCGCAACATTACCGGCTATAAGAAGCTGGTGCAGCAGCGGGAGGAAAATCCCGATCCGTCCCTGCCGCCGCTGGAGCCGATGCCCTATATTGTCATTGTCATCGACGAGCTGGCCGACCTGATGGTCGTGGCCCGCAAAGCGGTAGAAGAAGCGATCATGCGGATTGCCCAGAAAGGCCGCGCCGCCGGTATCCATCTGATCGTTGCAACCCAGCGCCCGTCGGTCGACGTTGTCACCGGCGTTATCAAAGCAAACCTTCCGTCCCGTATCGCCCTGACGGTTTCGTCCCAGGTTGATTCCCGCACAATCATCGATGCGGCCGGTGCGGAGAAGCTTTTAGGCCACGGCGATATGCTGTATGCGCCGATCGGCAAGACGCCGGTCCGGGTACAGGGGTGTTATGTCAGCGATGAAGAGGTCGAGGATGTCGTAAACTTTATTAAGTCGAATCTGACCGAGGAAGTCGAGTACGATGCCCGGATTTTGGAAGAGATCGAACAGCGCGCCGCTGACGACGACGAACCGAAAAAGGGAAAGGGCGGGGATAATGTCTCGAGCAGCGATTCCGACCCGCTGATTATGGAAGCGGTGGACGTAGTGCTCGACGCGGGACAGGCTTCTACCTCCTATCTCCAGCGCCGCCTGAAGGTAGGTTACGCGCGGGCTGCCAGGCTGATGGACGAGCTGGAAGACCGCGGCATCGTCGGCCCGCAGGACGGCTCCAAGCCGAGGGAACTGCTGATTACCCGTTCTCAGTGGGCAGAGATTAAGGACCGGATGGAGAATCTGTAACGCCATTTATATATGTATGTTTAGGCAGGAGGACTGTTTATGCGTGGCTTTTTACCTACGACCTGTGACGAGATGAACGCCGCAGGTATTGCCCAGCTGGACTATATCATCATCACCGGTGACGCCTATGTCGACCATCCCAGCTTTGGCACCGCCATCATCTCCCGGGTGATCGAGGCGGAGGGCTTTACCGTTGGCATCATCTCCCAGCCGGACTGGGGAAGCGATGAAGACTTTATCCGCCTTGGCCGGCCGAAATATGCCTTCCTTATCAATTCCGGCAACATCGACTCGATGGTGGCCCACTATTCGGTCGGTTTAAAGCGCCGCAACTTTGACGCCTATACGGCGGGCGGCAAGCCGGGGAAACGCCCTGACCGGGCACTGACCGTTTATTCCAGGGCTGTCCGGCGGATTTACGGGCCGGAGATGCCGATTGTGATCGGCGGTCTGGAGGCATCCCTCCGGCGCTTTGCCCACTATGATTATTGGGAGGACAAGGTGCACCCCAGTATCCTCATAGATACCCAGGCAGATCTTTTAAGCTTCGGCATGGGCGAACTGCAGACGATGGAGATCGTGCACCGGCTGGCGGACGGGGAAGATATCCGTCAGATGCGGGATATCCGCGGTACCTGTTACCTCTGCCCGCCGGAGGAAACGCCCTGGGGCGCGGCCCAATGCCCGGACTTTGAAATCGTTTCCAAGGACAAGAAAAATTACTGTAAGGCGACCCGTATCCAGATGGACAACCAGGATGAGGTAACCGGCAAAACGGTTATCCAGCGCCATGGGGATCAAATGCTGGTGCAGAACCCGCCGATGCGGATGCTGACCACCGAGGAGCTGGACCGGGTCTATGACCTGCCGTATATGCGCACTTATCATCCCAGCTACAAGGATCTGGGCGGCGTGCCGGGGCTTCAGGAGGTCGAGTTTTCGATTGCCCATAACCGCGGCTGCTTCGGGGCCTGCAATTTCTGTTCGATTGCGTTCCATCAGGGACGGAAAATCGCTGTCCGCAGTGAGGAATCGGTGCTGAAGGAGGCGCGGCTGTTAACGACCCTTCCCGGTTTCAAGGGATACATCCACGATGTCGGCGGCCCGACCGCCAATTTCCGCCGGCCCTCCTGCCAAAAGCAGCTGAAAGGGGGACTATGTAAGAACGGGCGGAAATGCCTGGCTCCGACCCCTTGTCCGGCGCTGGAGGTAGACCATCGGGAGTACTTGGAGCTGCTGCGCAAAATCCGCGCGCTCCCCGGGGTCAAGAAGGTATTTATCCGCTCCGGTATCCGGTATGATTATCTGATGCAGGATCCGGACGATACCTTTTTGCAGGAACTGGTCCAGTACCATATATCCGGGCAGCTTAAGGTCGCGCCGGAGCATTGCAGCAGTGACGTCCTTGACTGCATGGGGAAACCCCATATCGAGGTTTACCGGGCCTTTGCCGAGAAGTTTTATGCCGCGACCAAGCGGATCGGCAAGCAGCAGTTCCTGATTCCGTACCTGATGTCCTCCCATCCGGGCAGCACCATGAAGGACGCGGTGGAGCTTTCCCTTTTCCTCAAGGAACATGGCCTTCATCCGGAACAGGTGCAGGACTTTTACCCGACGCCGGGGACCGTTTCGACCTGTATGTTCTACACCGGCATGAATCCGTATACCCTCGAGCCGGTCTATGTCCCCCGCACACCGGAGGAAAAGGCGATGCAGCGGGCAATGCTGCAGTATTACCTGCCGCAGAACCACCGCCTGGTCATAAAGGGCCTGAAAATGGCCGGGAGGACTGACCTTATCGGTACCGGGGAGAACTGCCTGGTACCGCCCATCCATGAAAAGGAGGAGCCGCGCGGAGCCTATGGACGGGGAAAGCAGCCGTCCCACGGCAGGCAGGAAGGCAGCGGCCGCTCCAATAAAAGGACAGGCACTCCTCGGGGCGGCGCCGCAAAAGGCGGCCCCCACAGCAGCCTGAAACCGGCTCCAAAGCGCCATCGGAAAGGATGATACAGATTGGCGGCAAATAAGAAAAAAACGACGTCCTTTGCTGCCCGCAGCGGAGGCAAGACGACGTCCATCGGAAAAAGCGGTTCTTCCGGATATAAGCGCCCGTCCGGCGGGAAAAATAAAAGGATCGGAAAGCTCAACTGGGCCTTTATTGTTGCCGGGGCGATTCTGCTCAGCACCTATATGGTCGTGGTCCTGTTTAACGGCTTTGATTGGTCGGGCTGGAACGAGGGCGTTTCCGATCTCAAGGACAGCGCTTCCGGTGTCTTTGATTCGATGGAGTCGGCCTGGGGCGAGGTCAAGGACAGCGTTTCAACGGCACGAGGCTCTGCACCGGATGATCTGCAGCTGGACACACCCGGGGCCGGTTCGGCGGAAGGGAATGTGCGGGTGCATTTTATTGACGTCGGCCAGGGAGACTCGATGCTGATCGAAGGGAGCGGCGAGAGCGTTTTGATTGACGCGGGTGAAAACGATCAGGGCGATGAGGTGCTGGCGTATCTCGCGCAGGCGGGCATCGACAAGATCGATATTGCCATCGGCAGCCATCCCCACTCCGACCATATCGGCGGGATGGATACGGTGATCGAAGGGATCGATGTGGAGATGCTGCTGATGCCGGATGTCCCCGATTCGATTGTCCCGACGACCCGTACATACCTTGGTATGCTGGACGCGGCGGAGGAAAAGGATGTAGCCGCTTATTTTGCCTATCCCGGAGACAGCTATGCAATCTGCGGCGGGACGCTCACCGTTCTCGGCCCGGTGAAGGACTATAAGGACTTAAACGATGAGTCGCTTGTCGTGCGTTTCGATTTTGGGGAGACTTCCTTCCTCTTTACGGGCGACCAGGAGGCCGAGGCGGAAAAGGATCTGCTGGCGTCCGGCGCGGACGTTTCGGCGGATGTCCTTAAAATCGGCCATCATGGCAGTTCAACCTCTACCAGTAAGGAATTCTTTGACGCAGTTTCACCAAAAATCGCTGTCATCGAGTGCGGGGAAGGGAATGATTACGGCCATCCCCATCGGGAGACGATGGAGCTGCTGGCGGCAGCCGGCGTCGACGTCTACCGCACCGACCTAAATGGCAGCACCGTCCTTACCAGCGACGGGGAGAAGCTGACCGCTCAGCCTGAAAAGGCCAGTTGATGCGGAGGAATGTGCAAATGATGATCATTGACCGGATCGTGGAAGGAATAGCCGTTGGTGAAACGGAGGATGGCAAAAGGGTTTCTCTGACCGATTTCCCTTCCGGCGCGCGGGAAGGGGATGTACTGACGCTTACCGGTGAGGGCTGGCAGATCGATGCCGCCGAGACGGAAAGGCGGCGGGAAAAGGCAGTTGCCCGTACCCGCCGGATCGGCGGGCGCAGGAAGAAAAAGCCGGAATGAGCCAGCCAAACAAAAAATTGACAGTTTTTTTCTACCAAAATGACAATGAAAAAACTCGGATTTTTTGGACAAAAGAAGTTGCAACCGTGAAACCTCTGTTGTATAATAGATATGTTACTTAAGAAAATTGCCTATGGCTTTATGGGGTTCAGAAACAATATATTGCGAGTGCCTAGTCTCGCGGCGGAAGGGATCGGTGGTTATTTTGGCAACACAGTACAGTGTATCGCTGGCAAAGATCATGCGGGAGTTTTCCTTGGAGGCAGTATATCTGCCCGGTGATCCGGCGGATATCAAGATCTCGACGGCGGATATCAATCGTCCCGGACTGTTTATCAACGGGTTTTACGAATATTTTGACAGTGAGCGGATCCAGCTGCTGGGCAAGATGGAGAATGCGTACCTGCTCGATCTTCCGAAGGATGTTTTGCAGGAGCGGATGGACAAGCTCTGTTCGTATCATGTGCCGATGGTGATCGTCACCCGCGGCTTGGAGGTGCTGCCGGAGCTTATGGAGGCGGCGCAGAAATACCAGGTTCCGGTTTTCACGACCCAGGAGCCGACGACGAATTTGACGGTATCGATGATCACCTTCCTGAACAAGGAACTGGCGCCCCGTATTACCCGTCACGGCGTATTGGTGGAGGTTTACGGCGAAGGGATTATGATTACCGGCGACTCGGGTGTCGGCAAGAGCGAATGTGCGATGGAACTGGTCAAGCGCGGCCACCGGCTGATCGCGGATGACGCGATTGAGATCCGCAAGACCTCCAACAAACGGCTGGTCGGTACCTCGCCGGACAACATCCGCCACTTTATGGAACTGCGCGGCGTCGGCATTATCAATGCCCGCAGGCTGTTCGGTATGGGCTCCGTTAAGACAACCCAAAAAATTGATATGATTGTCCATTTGGAGCAGTGGAACCCGGAAAAGGTTTACGACCGGATGGGCATGGAGAATGAGTATACCGAAGTGCTGGGCATCAAAATCCCGGCCCTGACGATCCCGGTTAAGCCGGGACGCAACCTGGCCATTATCATCGAGGTCGCCGCCATGAACAACCGTCAGAAAAAGATGGGGTACAATGCGGCACG
>CAYWRQ010000020.1:0-8486 GCA_964460915.1 uncultured Oscillospiraceae bacterium | reverse complement strand
AAGCTGGGTATGCCGGTCGATGCGGAGGACAGTGAGGATGAACTGGACGAGAGCGACTGGGATCTGTAAGTGATAAAAAATACTGCCCTTGTTTGGAAATGAAACAAGGGCAGTTTTTGTTGGGACCAGCCGCTAAAAAGGCGTTTGGGTCCCGTCCGAGATGGTATTTTCAGATCACATAATTGTTTGCATAGTGCTTTTGCTGCTGGTCCAAGATATCCTGTAAGGTAATTCCGTCGAGATATTCGCTGATGACCTGGCCAAGCCCCTTCCAGACAGGGAGGGTCGCGCAGTTTTCGCATCGGCTGCATTCGTTCGGGTCGTGGTCCAGGCAGGCTACCGGCTGGAGGCTCCCTTCGGTGAGGCGCAGGATCGATCCGACTGTGTACTGGTCGGGGCGCATGGCGAGCTTGTACCCGCCCTGAAAGCCGCGGTTTGCCAATAGAATATGGGCGCCATTGAGCAGAGGAATAATCTGTTCCAGATACTTTTTGGAGATTTCCTGCCGGGCTGCGACGTCCTTTAGGGAAATGTATCCGTCGTTTTGATGTTCAGCCAGATCCAGCAGCATACGGATTGCATACCTTCCTTTGGTTGATATTTTCATCCTGTTGTCCATCCTTTCCAGTTGACCGCTTTATCTTTGAAGCTTTTCTATATACATATAATACTACGTATTTGATAGGCTTTCAAGGCCTTTTTTCTTTTTCCCGGAAAGGAAAGCGCCCGATGAGAGGGATGTAGGGAACGGCTTTGGCCGTTCCGGGAAGCTTCTTTATCCGGTGCGTCTCATTGAACAAAACGGATTGTCTCTTCCAGCGTTTCCTTGGATTGCAGCCCGACCAGGCGCCTTTGTTCTTCCCCGTCGCGGAAAATGGCGAGGGTTGGATAGCCAAGGATATGATAAGAGTCCGCCGTCTCCCGGTTTTTGACGGCGTCCAGCTTAATGATGTTGAGGGCGGGGTTTTCCTGGTCGATTTCCCGCAGCATCATGTCCATCATTTTGCAAGGCCCGCAGGTGGGCGAAAAAAAGTCCGCGATGGTCACGCCATTTTGGATTTCCGCATGAAAATTTTCAGCCGTTACTTCACGAATCATAATAAGCTTCATTCCTTTCTGTTTTTACTGGGTTTTCTTTTCCGATTCAAAAGAGGATTCCTGTTTTGCATGGGCCTGGAGGAAATGGGACGCCTGCACAGCCGCCTCCGCCCCATCGGAACAGGCGGTAATGATCTGGCGCAGGTCTTTGGCGCAGCAGTCCCCGGCCCCGAAAATACCGGGCAGCCGGGTCTGCTGGTGGGTATCCGTGACCAGATATCCGTTTTCCAGCAGGCCGGTATTTTCCAGGAAGGCGGTTGAGGGCGTCATCCCGATATAGACGAAGACGCCGTCGCACGGAAGGACTGTTTCAGCGCGGTCCTGATTATCCGGTCCTTTCCCGTTTGGATGGAAACGGATTCCTTCGACCCGGCCGTCGCCGAGGATTTCGTCGACATCCTGGTACAGATAAACCTGCACATTGGGGCAGGCCCGCAGGCGGACGCAGGAGGAGGCGTCGGCCGTCAGGCCCAGCATCGTGACGAGCGTCAGGCTCTGCACGATCCCTGCCAGAAAGAGCGCTTCCTCCACGGCGGAATTGCCGCCGCCTACAACGGCGACCCTTTTCCCGCGGTACTGCTCCCCGTCACAGACCGCGCACCAGCTGACCCCGTTCCCCGCAAACTGCCCCTCTCCGAGGACGCCCAATTTTCTGTAATGGGCACCGGGGGCGAGGATAACGGTTTTGGCATGGTACACTTTTCCTGCACAGAGGATTTCCTTGTGGAGCGGATCAATGTCCCGCAGGCCGGTCACGGTTTCATACAGAACCGTCACCTTGTCCAAGGATTGGACATGGGAAAACATCTGGGAGGATAATTCGGCTCCGCTGACCGTACCCAGCCCGGGGTAGTTTTGAATCTCATTGGTGCCGGTCATTTGGCCGCCGGGAACCAGCTTTTCAAACAGAAGAATCCTCCGGTTGGCCCGCGCCCCATAGATCGCAGCGGTCATTCCGGCCGGCCCTGCGCCGACGATGGCGATATCCGCCGTCTGATTTTGCGATTTTGCCGTATTGATATCGGTCACCTTCCCTATACGGATTTGGTATAGAAAGAGTATTTCCGAAAAGGAGCGCATTATCCAAAATTGAGTTGGTTAGATTTGGTTTTGGTCTATGAAATCAAAATGTGTCCTATATGATTGAAAAAAGCCCTGCCGCACAGATCCGACGGCAGGGCTTTTGCATATTATGATTTTATTTATGATTATCTTTCATAACGCCGACCAGCTTGTGCGGCAGGTACATTTCCTCCAGATACGCGTTCTCCTGCTCCGACAGGACAACGTCCACCGCGCGGACTGCTTCTTCAATATGCCGGAGCTTGGTTGCGCCGACGACAGGGGCGGTGACTTTGCCCAGCAGCCAGCCGAGTGCGATCTGCGTCCGGGTAAGGCCGCGTTTTTCTGCCAGCTCGGCGACGCGGTCGACAATAACGGCGTCCTGGGCAGCGGTCAAATCATATTTCCCTTTGGCATAGCTGTCCTCCTCCAGCCGTTTGGAGGTTTCGGTCCGCGGTTTGACCAGCCTTCCGGATGCCAGAGGGCTGTAGGGTGTCATGGCAATGCCGTCCTCCGCGCAGAGCGGGGCCATTTCCCGTTCTTCCTCCCGGAATAGGAGGTTATAATGTCCCTGAACCGAAACAAACGGGGTCCAGCCGTTTTTCTCCGCCAACGCGTTTGCTTTGGCCAGCTGCCAGGCGTAGCAGTTGGAAATGCCGATGGCGCGCACCTTCCCGGCCTCTACCGCACGGTGCATCCCCTCCAGGATTTCTTCGATGGGGGTATGGTAATCCCACATATGATAGATATAAAGGTCTACATAGTCCATGCCCAGGTTTTGCAGGCTTTTATCCAGCATATTGGCGACGTGCTGCTGGCCGCTGACGCCTGCTTCGATCTCGTCCGGGGTGCGGGGAAGGAATTTGGTCGCGATGACCACCTCGTCCCGGCGGGCAAAGTCACGGATTGCCCTGCCGAGGAACTGCTCGCTGGTTCCGTTTTGATAGGCGATGGCGGTATCGTAAAAGTTGATGCCCAGCTCTAAGGCCTTTTGGATGATTGTCCGGGAGCTTTCTTCGTCCAAGGTCCAGCTGTGCTGGCCGTTTGCGGCGTCGCCGAATCCCATGCACCCAAGGCAGATGCGGGAGACATCAATATCGGATTTTCCGAGCTTTGTATACTGCATATGCTTCTTCCTTTCTGTGATTTGACTTTGTGATTTGATTTCCAATACCAGTATACCCTACGGAAAGGAAAAAGTAAAATACTTGTTTTCTATCGGAGGTTATGCTTGTCAAGCATACGGCCGCAGCCGGGGCGCTTATATCCGGACACAAAAACAGCTTTCACTGTTTTGGGGCAGCAAAAGCTGTTTTGATCATCGGTGCGGGTTATTCCGCAGGCTTATAGGGAATCTTGTCCCGCTGGAAGTATTTGTCCAGCGACTCTTTCATCTCCTCCGGCATACCTGTCGGAACCGGGAGAATCACCGAGTTGGCCACACGGGAGATAAACTTTACGGCAAAGTCCCCGTCTTTTTGCAGCTGGGCGGCCGAAAGCGGGAAGATCAGGTCGTTGCGGGTGTGGATTTCGGAGGTCTTGGTCCCGCGGGACAGCCCCAGGGCGGGGATCCCTTTGTCGCAGAAGGGGGCGGAATCGCTGGAATGGACGATGGTTTTCAGGTCGGCGCTCATGCCTTGCTCTCTGCAGAAGCTTTCGGCAAAGTGTTTGAGGTCGTCGCCGCCGGTGACAAAGATCATATTCGGGCCGAGAACCGTGCCGCACATATCAAAGTTGAAACAGAACTTGATCTCCTTTTCAACCAGCCCTGCGTGCTGCGCCACATAGGCCTTGCTGCCGCAAAGTCCCTGTTCCTCGGACCCGCACCAGATAAAACGGAGGGTGTGGCGGGGCGGGTTTTGCAGGAAATGACGGTAGATGTACATAATCGTGGCCGCGCCGGTCGCGTTGTCCCAGGAGCCGGTACCGACGAGTACGCTGTCGTAATGGGCCGTGATCACGACGGATTCTTTCGTGTTTTCGGTTCCGGGGATGACGGCCAGTACATTGCGGGAGGTGTGCTCCGTCTCGGTTTGCCGAAGCTCCAGATGGATTGTTTCGGCGCCGTCGCGCAGGATATCGGTCGCGTCCTTGGCCCAGATCTGGAAGCCGGGAATTTTCCCGTTTTCCAGGAATTTCGGACGCAGCGGCCGGGGAACCAGATCGGAGTTTTCGGAAGAATGGTAATATTTGCCCGCGACCGTCATAAAGGCGGCGGCCTTCTTTTCACAGAGCAGCTTATAGGCGTCAAAGCTCAGCTCATTGATCAGGACGCAGGTGTCGGACAGGTCGCCGATCCCGATATAGTCCTCCGCGACACCCCGTTCGGCGTACAGCAGCTTTAGGTCGGCGCCGCCCTCCGGCAGATTCCCGGAAAGGCCGTACGGAATGACCTCCAGCTCTTTTTCAAACGGGGCGGTAATCCTTGCGGAGCAGGTTTCCGGCTCGTAGGCGGGAACGGTGAATTCCATATATTCTCCTTTTCCGCCCAAAGACGTAATCTCTCCCATCAGGATTTCGGCGGCGCGTTTTTCCGCTTCCGTGCCTCCGTAGCGTACAAAGCTGAGGCGCTGCACCAGGGAATAAGAATACTGATCCATGATTATATGTCCTCCTGTATTTTATGATGCTTTTATTATAGCACATCATCGGGAAAATGAAAACGCGTCTGAAAATATTTCTGTCTGCCCTATGGCGGAAAGCTTTATCGATAAAGTATCAGGATGCCTTTCTGCTGCGGTGGATCAGATGCCGTTCATCTATATTTTTTCGAAAAGCCGGTTGCTTATGATGAATATAGACCAATGGCGGCGGACGTATAGTGAGAAGGGAAAAATATTTTTGATAAAACGGGTTGACAAACGTTTTAAAAAGGGATATAATTTATATCAGAAAGGTTTATCGATAAACTTACCGCAGCAGAGGTCGTTTTGGCGGATAGATTGAGGGGCCGTACGGCGGAAAATCTGTGTGCCGGACGTATATGCGGCGGTTTTGACGGTAAACTGTGAAAGAACAGAAGGAAGATCATTTTCGCAAAAGTCTGATGAACTGTTTGGCTAGAAAGGATGAAATGTATGATTCGTAAGTATCGATTCGGAACCCCCTTTGAAACGGACGCGGTGGTCGAGAAGCAGCCGGATGCCGCCGTTTTTGCCCCGGACTCCACGCCGGAGGTTCCCTTTTTCCAGGTCAGCAAGGTCGATGCCAATGCGCAGACCGATGGCTCTGCGGGATTTCCCAGTATGAAAGCGGAAAAGCCGGTAAAGGATGCCTGGCAATTTCGGTTGGCGCTTGCGGAGGCGGACATCGTTTACGGGCTTGGAGAAGCGCTGCGCGGGATCAATAAGCGCGGCTGGCTCTATCTGAGCGATAATGCGGACGATCCCAACCACCTGGAAACCAAGACCAACCTCTACGGTTCCCACAACTTTTTGATTGTCGACCGGGCGGACGGAAAGGGAAGCTTCGGGATTTTCCTGGACGATCCGGGCGTCGTTCGGTTTGACGTCGGCTACACCAGACGGGATCAGCTGGTTATCTCATCGGCCGGTACGGATTTTGACCTCTATTTCTTCACGGGCGCGGACGACAGCGGAAAGCCCCTGGCCATTACCCGTGAGTTCCGCAAAATGATCGGCAAGAGCTATATCCCTCCCAAATGGGGGTTTGGATACGGCCAGTCCCGCTGGGGATACAAAAATGAGGCGGATGTGCGCGAGATCGCGTCCCGGTACCGGAAGGCAGGCATCCCGCTGGATTCGATCTACCTGGATATCGATTATATGGTCGGGTACAAGGACTTTACCGTCGATACGAAGGCTTTCCCGGATTTGGCAGGCCTTTCCGCGGATCTGAAAAAAGACGGGATCCGCCTGGTCCCGATCATCGATGCCGGTATCAAGGTTGTCGAAGGGGACGAAATGGGTGAAGAAGGGATCCGGAACGGGTATTTTTGCACCAACCCCGACGGCACGCCCTTCCAGGGAGCCGTATGGCCGGGACTCTCTTATTTCACCGATTACCTGAATCCCGAAGCTCGGAAATGGTTCGGCCGCCACTATAAGGTTTTGCTGGATCAGGGCATTGAGGGCTTCTGGAACGACATGAACGAGCCTTCCGTCTTTTATACCAATGATTCGCTCCGCAGCGCCATTTCTGGTGTCGCGTCGATTGGGGACAAAAAGACCTATGAAACCAGCGATTACCATAAGATGATGTTTGCCGCAAACGGCTTCCATGAACAGCATCAGTATTACCGGAATATCTTCCATCATGTAAACGGCAAGACCATCTGCCACGACGATGTCCACAACCTCTACGGGTATAACATGACCCGTGCCGCAGGCGAGGCCTTTGAGGAATTGGAGCCGGATAAGAGAATCCTGATGTTCTCCCGTTCCTCCTATATTGGTATGCATCGCTACGGCGGTATCTGGACAGGCGACAACTGTGCGTGGTGGGCACATCTGCAGCAGGTTGTGAAGCAGATGCCCGGGCTGAATATGGTCGGCCTGCTCTATACCGGTTCCGACACCGGCGGATTTGGCGGCAATACCACCGAAGACCTGCTGGTAAGATGGATTGAATTCTCCCTCTTTAACCCGCTGTTTAGAAACCATGCTTCGATGGGGACCCGTCAAAAGGAAAACGACCTCTTTACCAACACGCCCGCGATGGCGGACATCATCGGTGTGCGGTATGCGCTGCTGCCCTACCTGTACAGTGAGTATGTAAAGGCTGCCCGGAACGATGATATGTACTTTAAGCCCTTGTCCTTTGTGTATGAAGGCGATCAGGCTGCAAAGGAAATCGAGGATCAGCTGATGGTTGGCGAGAGCTTGATGATCGCGCCCGTCGTAACGCAGAATGCTTCCGGCCGGATGGTGTATTTCCCGGAAGATATGCGGATGATCCGTTTCCGCAGCGCCGAGGATTACGATACCGAGGAAATGAAGGCCGGCTGGCACTATGTTTCCTGCAAGCTGTATGAGGTGCTGGTCTTCCTGCGCAAGGGCCATCTGCTGCCGACCGCTGCGGCTGCACAGTCGGTTTCCGCTTTGGATGAGCAGAACCTGCGGGTTTACGCGTATGGTGACGGCGTCTATGACCTTTACCAGGATGATGGCTTTACCAAAGATTATGAAAACCCGGAGCATATGAAACCGATCAAGGTTGAAAACGGGGAAGTCTCTGCTGAGGGGCTTGCAGTTACCTTGCGGTAAGCGTTTGATACGAGAAAGAAAGCCGGCCGTTTCTGCCTGTGGACAGGAACGGCCGGCTTGCCCTTTCCGGAAAATTTAGATTTTGTCATTTTTCCCTTAGATTTTGTATTTTCCCTTGCCTTTTTTCAAACGGCAGATTATACTATAAACAGATGGTCCGGGCAAGGGAGCGACGGCAGAGTTTCCGTCCGCTTTCCCGCTGTGCCATAGCCGGGGCCAGAGTGCGGAAAGAGGATGAAATGTCCGCTATATTTAGAAGATTGTCTAAATATGTTGGGGAGAAAAGGAACCGACAGATCTTTCCGCACCGGCCCTTTATCCAAAAATATTCCAGGGAGGAAGAAAACGATGCTTCAGATCACACATTTTTCCAAAACCTATCCGGGCGGCAAACGGGCGGTAGACGACCTGTCATTTGCGGTCCATCCGGGCGAGATGATGGGGTTTATCGGCCACAACGGCGCCGGAAAGACCACCACCCTCCGCTGCGTCGCGGGTATTCTCGATTTTACGGAGGGCGAGATTACCATCGGGGGCCATTCGATCAAATCCGACCCGGTGGCGGCCAAGTCGATTACCGCTTTCCTGCCGGATAATCCGGATTTGTATGATTTCCTAAAGGGGATCGATTACCTCAGCTTTATCGCCGATATCTATCATATTCCCAAGGCGGAGCGGCAGGCGCGGATTGCAAAGTATTCGGATGCCTTTGAACTGACCGGCGCCCTCGGCAGCGCAATCGGCGGCTACAGCCACGGCATGAAGCAAAAGCTTGCCCTGATCAGCGCCCTGATGCGCAATCCGAAGCTGCTGATTTTGGATGAGCCTTTTGTCGGGCTGGACCCGGAGGCGGCCTATACGGTAAAGGGTTTTCTCCGCCAGCTCTGCGACGAGGGGGGCGCCGTCCTGTTTTCGACCCACGTTTTGGAGGTCGCGGAAAAGCTGTGTGACAAAATCGCGATTATCCGGAGCGGCAGGCTGATTGAATGTGGCCGCACGGAGGATCTTGTCGGAAATTCCAATCTGGAAAGCGTTTTCCTGGAACTCGATCGGGAAGGTGAAGAAGATGCGTAAACTGATTCCGCTTGTGAAACTGAATCT
>CAYWRQ010000019.1:0-27068 GCA_964460915.1 uncultured Oscillospiraceae bacterium | reverse complement strand
CAGAGGGCTATGCCCGTCTATGAAAAACCACCGGCTTTGCCGGTGGATATTTATTGTATATCCGGCGGGAAAAGGACGGGATCTGATGCGGGACAAAAATGTAATTGGTTATATCACCAAAGATGGATTGCTGCCCCAATTTGATGACCAGGAGGTTTTGCTGGAAAATCCGCAGGCTTTACAGCGGGCGATTGCCCTTTCCGGGGCAAAGCCGGTACCGCTGGAAGATGTCCCGCCCGGATTTTTGAAAAATGCCCGTGTAATGGCACGGCTGACACATCCAAAAGTTATCAAAAGCTTTACGGACGGGGACTTTATCGCCTACTATCTTCCGCAGGAGGATTTTTCTGATCCAAGTATCAGCCCGTACCTTTTGATTGAACAGAAGACGTTTTTTGGAGCTGTGGCGGGGAGAAGTTTATCAAACTGTTCTCTCACTGCTGCGAAACCGGTGCGGAGGATGCGGAGGAAAAATAGACAGGCAAAAGGCGGGAGCTTCTCTCGTCTTTTTTCGTTGCTTTTTACGCCTTATCTGGTATAATATAAAACAGGTAAGGAAACTGCCGCTTGAGCAGGCGGTACAGGAGGTCGGAATTTAGTATGACAGAAAATATTCTTTCGCCGGTGCAGCTGGATGCGCTGCCGGGCATGAAGCCCATCGAAAAATACCGTATCTTCCGGGAAACTTATCCGGAATTTATCTATAAAAGCTACGATATTGAGGAAAGCGCGGACACCATCCGGCTGACGTTTCATTTCAGCGTACCGGGGCTTGCGGATTTTGCGCCCCAGTGGACGCTGCCGAAGCCGAAGAAGCCTGTATGTACGGCGGAGAGCGGGGTGTTTAAACGGCTCGTGTTTTCGCTGGGGCTGGTGGAACTGATCAGCTATTGGAAGATCGCCTGCCCGAAGACCGTGCGGATCGCGTGCGGGAGGATCAGCGGGGAACAGGCGGACTGGTGGAAACAGCAATACCTCTCGGGACTGGGCGAGTTTTTCTACCGCAACGGGATCCCGGCGGATTTTGACGATTTTATGCAGATCGTCAGCAGCGGCGAGGACTTTACCGGCCCGGCCGGGGAAAGCTATCCGCTTGATGGCTGCCTGATCCCGGTCGGGGGCGGTAAGGATTCCATCGTCACCCTGACGCTGCTCAGAGACTTGCGGGAGGACAGCTTCTGCTACGTGATGAACAGCCGCGGGGCAACCGATCACTCCGCTTTGACGGCCGGGTATAAACAGGAACAAATCCTCGGCATCAAACGGACGCTTGACCAGAATATGCTGGCCCTGAATAAACAGGGGTATCTAAACGGGCATACGCCGTTTTCGGCGCTGGTGGCGTTTTCCGGGGTGCTGATGGCGGTGCTGTATGGAAAAAAATATGTCGTGCTGTCCAACGAATCCAGCGCCAATGAGTCGACCGTCAAGGGGAGCGACGTCAACCACCAATATTCCAAGAGCTTTCAGTTTGAGGCCGATTTTGATTATTACCAGCGGATGTATATCGATAGCGGCGTCCATTATTTCAGCCTGCTGCGGCCTTGGAGCGAGTTCCAGATTGCCGCATACTTTTCCGGGCTGACGGCGTTCCACCCGGTGTTCCGCAGCTGCAACGTCGGGTCTAAGACCGATTCCTGGTGCGGGAAGTGCGCGAAGTGTTTGTTTGTGGCGCTGATCCTGACGCCATTTTTGGGAGACGACGCGATTCGGGCAATTTTTGGACGGGATATTTTAAACGATACCGCACTGATTCCGGTTTTGCAGGAGCTGTGCGGGATGACCGAGGAAAAACCGTTTGAGTGCGTCGGGAGCCGGGAAGAGATTTCGACGGCGATGATGCTGGGGATCCGCGTGCGAAAAGAGCGCGGAGAAAAGCTCACGGAGCTGCTGCGGTATTTTGAAACGAGCGATGTGTACGTGCAGACGATAAAACAGGGCAACCGGTATTTTGACTATTATCAGACAGAGAACCTGCTGCCGGAAGCCTTCGACCAGCTGATGCGGAGAGAAACGGCGGCCCTGAAGGCGCACTGGCCCCACCTTTGCCAGAACACCTGACGGAGAGCGGAACCCGTTTTCGGATCCAACCCTTTCCGAAAAGGGTTGGTGGATTCCAAAGGCAAAGCCTTTGGTCGCCCATCGCAATGGGCGAATTCTCCATCCTGTCTGAAAATGGACAAAGTCCATTTCCAGACAGTTTATCGCCCACATCCGGAGGGTTTGGGAACCTGGATCGCAGGTCCCCAAAAGAAAACGTCCGGCATTTTGGAAAGTCTCATATAGCGCATCAATTGATGCGCAGGAATACGACAGGACTGCGGGACGGGAAACCCGTCCCCTACAGCGTAACAGCAAGTCCGCAGGTCTGTTGGACTTTAAAGGGAACAGCGGCTCCTCAGATACAGAGGAATATAGCGGTACGATGTGGCCGCACATCACCTCTGCGTGTGTGGCCCCTACAAAGATGCGTAAAGACCTCAGGTATCAGAAATAGAAAGGATGGGATTATCATGGCAATCGATGAAAACGCGCCGATCGCAAAGATTTTGCGGCGGCTGGAAAATAAAAAGATCCTGCTGTTGGGATACGGACGGGAGGGACAGGCATCCCTGGCCCTGATCCGAGAGGTACTGCCGGAAGCGAATCTGACCGTAGCGGATATGAAAGAGCAAATCCTGCCGGAAGGTGTAAGCGGTATTTTCGGGAAGGATTATCAGAAAAGCTTGTGGAATTATGAAGTGGTTGTCAAATCCCCCGGGATTGTGCTGGAGGACAAATCTCCCGAAATCCTTTCCCGCGTGACTTCCCAGACCGAGCTGTTCCTCGCGGCCTATCGGGATCAGGTCATCGGCATCACCGGTACCAAGGGCAAGAGCACGACCACCAGCCTGATTTGGCATATCCTGAAAAGCGTCTACCCGGATACCCTCTTGATGGGAAATATCGGGATTCCGGCGTTTTCGCTGGCGGAGAAGGTCGGAGAAAAGACGATTATGGTCTATGAGCTTTCCTGCCACCAGCTGGAATATACCCGTGTATCGCCCCGTATTGCGGTGCTCCTAAACCTCTTTGAAGAGCATCTCGACCACTATGGGACAAAAGAAGCCTATTTTGACGCCAAGCGCAATATCTGCCGGTATCAGCGGGAAGGGGATCTCTACTTCTGCAATATCCTGCAAAAGGACGATGTGCCGGGGGTAAAGGCCCGCCGGTTTACGATGGAGCAGACAGAACATTCTTCCTCGGCTGATTTGCAGATTGCCGGGCGGGAGGTCCGCTTTGACGGGCATATCCTGCCGCTGAAAGAGGAATGCACCCAGCTGGAAGGCATCCATAACCTCTATAACATCGGGGCCGCGTACGGCGTCTGCCGCCAGTACGGGGTGAGTGATGAGCAGTTCGTGGAAGCTCTTTTCACCTTCTCCCCCCTCCCGCACCGGCTGCAGAAGGTCGGGGTATACGGCGGAGTCACCTATTATGACGATTCGATCTCGACGGCCTGTGAGACGGCAATTGGGGCGCTGAACGCCCTGAGCGGGCAGGGCGTCGGGAGTATCCTCCTCGGCGGCATGGACAGAGGGATTGATTACGAGAGCCTCTGCCGGTACCTGATGGCGTGCCCGCAGGATAATCCCCGCTATCTGATTTTGATGCCCGATTCGGGGCTGCGGATCGGGGCAGAGCTGAAAAAGATGGGATTTGCGCCGGAACGGCTGATCCAGACAGACGGACTGAAAGACGCGGTGGCAAGGGCAAAAGAATTGACGCCCAAAGGAAGTGTCTGCCTGCTGTCGCCGGCTTCGGCCAGCTACGGCTTTTTCAAGAACTTTGAGGAACGCGGCGATCAGTTCCAAAAATACGTCCGGGAAGGATAAAAGGCGAAGGTGCGCTCAACGAAACGGCAGGCTCAAACGAACTTGGAGAGAAGTCGTTCCCGGGCTTTTCTGCATCGCACAGGAAATGGAAGAAAATCGTATATTTAAAGCTGGACAGCATATACTCTTATTAAAATATCAGTTCACATTGGGTAAACTCGTTTTTTTCCATGCAAAGTAGCGAAAAATCAGCGGGTAAAGTGGACGGAAATCGGATATTTGGTGAAAATGACAAATCTTACTTGACAAAATTCGGAAGAACGGCTAAAATTATAATATCATATATGTTCGGATAATAGTTTTATAGCTTGATGACAGCTTCTTTACATAGGCCGGCGCCGTTTCTTTGCGCAGGTTTATGTTCCTTTGCGGCAGGTTCCGTTTTCTCCTCGGAAAACGTCTATGTGGGTTAACTGCAAAGCGCCGCAAAAATGTGCTGCCCTTTGGCTTTCTGAACAGCCGCTGACGGATTATGGGCGGTTCAGAAAAGGGTGGACGGAATGAGCGGTACAATGTGTAAAACAGACGCCTGTTTTCGTTATCGGCCGGGATTTGCATCCTATCCGGCCTTTGTTTTGCTGTTGTGTGGGCACGGAGATACGCATGAAACCGGAAAGAATTTTTCGGTGCATGGCTGCTGCACTGTTTTTCTGCCATCAAGGCTAAAAGCTTCGCACCGCTGAACAGATGAACGTTTATACACCCATACGTTACATACATGAAACACGCGGGATTGGACTATGGCTGCGTTTATCAAGAATAGGAACAGCCGAAAAGGCTTTAAACGCGCTGTACCTCCCGGTACGGAAAGAGAAGGTAATGAATAGTGGCAAAATCTCAAAGCACGAAAGTAATTGATGCAATCCTGTCCTCCACAGGTTCCCGCCAGAATACGACTTCTTCGTCGGGCACAGCCAGACGCGGGCGCAGAGCCAAAGGTTTTCAGGGAACACAGCAAAACGCTTCCCAGGGAAAGGGTTCCCTGCCGGAGCTGGTGATGACGGCGGCCGATGTCGCCGCGTTGGAAAGCGAGCCGAAGGTCAAAGCGCCCCAGAAGCGCCGCAGCCGCAAAAATACCGCGGGTAAAGAAACCGCAAAATCCATCAATGTCGTGGAAGTCGAAAAAGACGAGATCCAAAGAGAGATCCTGACGCCGGAGGCGGCCTACGATTTGGTGTCCCCCCTTCCCGCCCGCAAAAGCCGGCGCAGATACGCGAAATCCTCCGAAGGAAAAAAACCGACCCTGCGGATTATCCCCTTGGGCGGGCTCCATGAGATCGGGAAAAACCTAACCGTATACGAGTCGGGAAAGGATATCCTGATCGTGGACTGCGGAATGGGATTTCCGGACGCCGATATGCTGGGGGTTGACCTGGTTATCCCGGATTTTACCTACCTGGAAAAAAATAAAGAAAAAATCCGCGGGATGGTGATCACCCATGGACACGAGGACCATATCGGTTCGATCCCGTATTTCCTCAAGAAATTCGGCGTCGATATCCCGATTTACGGCGCGAAGCTTACCCTCGGCCTGATCGACGGAAAGCTTAAGGAGCACGGCCTTTCGGGTAAGGCAAAGCTGATGAGCTTTATGCCCGGCGATATTATTAAGCTTGGCTGCTTCACCGTCGAAGCGATTCACGTAAACCACTCGATCCCCGACGCGATGGCCTTTGCCATTACGACCCCGGCCGGAATTGTTGTCCATTCCGGCGACTTTAAGGTGGACTATACCCCGATTGAGGGCAAAATGATCGACCTCGCCCGTTTTGCGGAGCTGGGCAAACAGGGGGTTCTCTGCTTGCTCAGTGAGTCGACCAACGCCGAACGCCCGGGCTATACCGACAGCGAACGGAATGTCGGCAGGGCCCTTGGGAGCCTGTTCCAGCAGGCCGGCGACCGGCGGATTATCATCGCGACCTTCTCCTCCAATATCCACCGGATCCAGCAGATTGTCAACCTGGCAGAGGAGCATGGCAGGAAGGTAGCGGTTTCGGGGCGCAGCATGGTCAACGTCGTGACGACCGCCATTGATTTGGGTTACCTCAGTGTCCCGAAGGATGTCCTGATCGACGCGGATAATATCGGCAGATATACCTCCGACCAGCTGGTGATCATTACGACCGGCAGCCAGGGCGAGCCAATGTCGGCGCTTTCCCGGATGGCGGCGGGCGAACACCGCAAAATCCAGGTTACGCCCAACGATTTTATCATCATCTCGGCAAACCCAATCCCCGGCAACGAAAAGCACGTGACGCGGGTTATCAACGACCTGCTTAAGCTGGGAGCGGAGGTCATCAGCAAATCGATGTACGAGGTGCACGTTTCCGGCCACGCCTGCCAGAACGAATTGAAGCTGCTGATGTCGATTGTCAATCCGAAATTCTTTATCCCGATTCACGGCGAATATAAGCACCTGTCGGAGCACGCTGCCTTGGCGCGGGATATCGGGATCCCGCCGGAAAATATTCTGCTGTCCGATCTCGGCCAGGTGATTGAACTGACGCCGGAGACGATGCAGGTAACCGGTACGGTTGAGGCCGGACGGGTATTCGTCGACGGATACGGCGTCGGCGATGTGGGCAGTATCGTTCTGCGCGACCGGAAGCATCTGGCCCAGGACGGCCTGATCATTGTGGTCGTCACCATTGAGAGCGAGTCCGGCTCGGTTGTGGCAGGGCCTGATATCGTCTCCCGCGGTTTTGTTTACGTCCGGGAGTCGGAAGAACTGATGGACACCGCAAGGCAGCTGGTTAAGGATACCCTGGACGACTGTCAGCAGAAAGAAATCCGCGAATGGAGCGCAATTAAGCTGCGGGTAAAGGACTCCCTGTCTTCGTTTATCTATAAGAAGACGAAGCGCGACCCGATGATCCTGCCGATTATTATGGAAATCTGAGTGCATGGGATAAGAAGCCGGCCGGGAATGTGGATACACACGGTTCCGCCGGCTTTTTTCCTGCGCAGGAGAAAAAAACAAAGGGTTTTGGCGGAAAGAGTCCGAAAAACCTTTTGTTTTGGATACAGACATTGACAAACCTTTCCGGATGCGATAAAATAATCATATTAACATGAGAAAGTATAAGTATGTTTTGTAATACAAATTGTATATCTTTTAGAATTTCGTACAATTTGTATTATAAGGAGAAGACAATGAAACGTCCAAAAGTCTGGAATATCAAGATCCATATGCTGATCTTGGTGATACTGAGCGTTATACTCGCGTGGGGAACCTGGTTTATCCGGCCGGTGATCGCATATGGTCTGGGAACTCTTGTCCTTGTATATGGGGTCTATTTATTGGTGCGCCTGCGCAGCACCAACCGGCATATGCGCGCGATGCTGGACAAGATTGCTTCTCAGCTGGATCCAGCCCAGCAGGAGATGCTCAGCCATTTCCCGCTGCCCTGTATTGCGGTGGGGGTTTCCGGCGAGATCCTTTGGTACAGTAGTTCCTTCCAGCAGGCGGTTTTGGGAAAACGCGAGCTGATCGGGGAATCGATCAATATCCTGACGGGGATTTCTCTGGAAGAATTCTGTCAAAAGGAGGTCCCTTTGCAGATTGGCGGCCGCTCTTATCATGTACGCGGGCTCCATCCGGGGGATGTCAGCATCCCGGCGGCTGCACCGGCGGATACGCATACAAAGCCGGACGAGGATTTTTATCTTTTGTATTTTATCGATGTGACGGAAATCGAACGGGACGCGATTCTTTACCGGAAGACCCGCCCGTCGGTTATGCTGATTGTTTTGGACAACTATAACGAGCTGATGCAAAAGGCGAAGGAAAGCGAAAAATCCCGGATCCTCAGTGCCGTGGACAGTCTTTTGGAGGATTTCAGCAACAAGATGACCAACAGCTTTATCAAGCGGTATGACGGCGAACAGTTTATGATTGTTGTGGAAGAACAACATCTGGAGAAGATCATCGAGAGCCGCTTTTCCCTGCTGGACGATGTGCGGAAGATTGAAACGGGCGGAATCCCGGTTACTCTGTCGATCGGCGTCGGACGCGGCGAGAAAAACCTGGCGGAGAGCGAAATCTCTGCCCGGCAGGCGCTGGATATGGCCCTTGGACGGGGCGGGGATCAGGTCGCCGTGAAAAACGGGACGATGTACGAGTTTTACGGCGGCGTATCCAAAGGCGTGGAAAAACGGACGAAGGTTAAATCCCGGATGGTGGCCAATGCGCTGACCGAGCTGATTGAAAACGCGGACAAGGTCCTGGTCATGGGACATAAATTCGGCGACCTGGACTGTGTCGGCGCGTCGGCTGGGATGGCGACTGCAATCCGTTCGATGGGGAAAAAGGCGTATGTCGTCATCGACCGGGAGAAAAACCTTTCGAAAACACTGATTGAGATGGTTCAGTCGGACGATAACCATGACCTGTTTATCGACCCGGATGAAGCTCTCTTTTCGATTACCCCGCAGACGCTGCTGATTGTCTGCGATACCCATACCCGCAACCTGGTCGAATCCTTACAGGTGTATGAGCGGAGCAAGACGGTGGTTGTCATCGACCACCACCGCAAGATGGTCAACCATATTGATAACGCTGTGATATTTTATCATGAGCCCTATGCCTCTTCGGCATCGGAAATGGTGACCGAGCTGATTCAGTACATGGGAGAAGGCTGTACGATCACCTCCGTCGTCGCACAGGCGCTGCTGGCGGGGATAATGCTGGATACCCGCAGCTTTGCGATGCGCACCGGGGTACGCACCTTTGAGGCGGCGGCCTATCTGCGGCGGATCGGCGCGGATACGGTCGTTGTACGGAAGATGTTCTCCAATACGATGGATTCTTATCAGCGCAAATCCCGCATTGTGGGGAATGCCCAGATCTACCGCAAATGTGCGGTGGCGCAGAGCGACTTTTCTTCGGAGGATATGCGGGTCGTGGCCCCTCAGGCGGCCGATGAGCTGCTCGGCATCGACGGTGTCGACGCCTCCTTTGTCCTCTATGAGACAAGCGGGACGGTCAATATTTCCGCCCGCAGCATGGGGCTGATCAACGTCCAGGTCATTATGGAAAAGATGGGCGGCGGCGGCCATCAAACGATGGCGGCAACCCAGCTCAAGGGCGTTGAAATGGAAAAAGCCAAGCAATTGCTTTTTGAAAGCATCGACGATTATTACGCGGTGCATTGATGAAGATATAGACAACCGGCCGGCAGGGCTTTCGGGGCGCCGGCCAACCCAGAAAGGAACGGAAAACTATGAAGGTAATTTTGCTGCAGGATGTAAAAGGCTCCGGTAAGAAGGGCGATTTGATCAACGCTGCCGACGGATACGCGAGAAACTTCCTGATTCCGAAGAAGCTGGCCATGGAAGCGACTGCCGGCGCGATCAATAACAAAAAGGTTCAGGACGCTGCGAAGGCGCATCATGCCCAGGTAGAACTGGAGCAGGCAATCGCCAATAAGGATAACCTCACCGGCAAGACGGTTACCGTTACGGCTAAGGCCGGGAAAGAGGGAAAGCTGTTCGGCTCCGTTACGGCCAAAGAGATCGCGGCGGCCGTGTCCGGGCAGTATAAGATTGATGTCGACAAGCGGAAGATCGGCCTGGAAGGCGACATTAAGGCTTTTGGCACCTATGAGTTTGAGCTTAAGCTGCATACCGGCGTCGTGGCCAAAATGAAGGTCATGGTAAAAGAAGCATAAAACCCAAATGAATATGCGCGGGGTCTGATTTTGGGTCCCGCGCTCAACTGCGTTATTGCAGAGGGACGGAAAGGTTGGGAAAGGCGCCCAAGTCCGCCCGATGATCCTGTCGGAAGGGAGGAAGAAAATGGCGGAAAAAAACGATTCCCGCGAGTCCGTATCTTTAGAGGCGTATAATCAGGGCCTTCCGTATAACCTTGAAGCGGAACAGGCGGTGTTGGGCAGCGTCATTGTCAAGTCGGAGCTGCTTTCCGACATCATGGAAAAGATTACCACTCCCCAGGTCTTTTATACCGAGCAGCACCGGCGGCTGTACAGCCTGATGATCCGGATGTTCAGCGAGTCCAAGCCGATGGATATCATTACGCTGTTGGATGAAGTCCGTAAAGAAGAAATCTTTGACAGCGACGGGAACGCGAAGTCTTACCTGGCACACCTGATGGACGTCGTGCCGACAACGGCAAACCTGCCGAATTATTGCGATATCGTCCTGGAAAAGTACTATATGCGCAACCTCCTGACCGTGGCGACGGATATCGCGGCTTCGGTGCGGGAAGGGGAAGGAAGCGCTTCGGAGCTGCTTGACGCCGCCGAGCAGAAGATCTATGATATCCGGCAGGGACGCCAGACTTCGGAGCTTCGTCCGATCAGCGAGGTCATCATCGGGGTTTACGACAGCATCTATGAGATGAACCAAAAGGATGATAGCCGGATTACGGGGCTGGCATCCGGCTTTACCCAGCTGGATTTGATTTTGTCGGGGCTGAATAAATCTGACCTGATTCTGCTGGCGGCCCGGCCGGGTATGGGAAAATCGGCCTTTGCGCTGAATATCGCGGCCAATGTCGGCATCAAAAACCCGGATCTTGCGGTAGCGGTTTTCTCGCTGGAGATGAGCAATGAACAGCTGGTTTCCCGTATGCTCTGCTCCGACGCGATGATTCCCAACAATAAGCTGCGTACCGGCCATCTGGAAAAAGAGGAATGGAGCAAGCTTGCGGTTACGGCCCAGCGGCTGGCGAGGACGAACATCTTTCTGGATGATACGGCCGGTATCTCTGTTTCGCAGATTAAGGCCAAGGTCAGAAGGCTGAAAAACCTGGGGCTTATTATCATCGACTATCTGCAGCTGATGAGTTCGGGCGCGCGGATCGAAAACCGCGTGCAGGAAGTGTCCCAGATGACCCGGAGCCTGAAAATCATGGCGAAGGAGCTAAACGTTCCGGTTATCTGCCTTTCCCAGCTTTCCCGTGCGGCGGAGCAGCGGCAGGGCCACCGCCCGATGCTGTCCGACCTGCGTGAGTCCGGCTCGATCGAGCAGGACGCCGACAGTGTCCTTTTCCTTTTCCGTGAGGAATATTATGCCGATGCCGAGGAGTCAAACGGTGCGGAAGATTCCACCCGCAACACGGCGACCTGTATCGTCGCGAAAAACCGTCACGGCTCTACCGGCGACGTGATGATCGGGTGGCAGGGCGAATATACCCGCTTCTCGAATCTGGAGATGAGCAGGGAGGCGCCGCCGTTTTGATGGGAACGAAAGGCTGCGCGGGGGCGTTTGCGGAAAAATTTGACGGAAGGCAGCTTTCCGGCTGCCATCTGATCGTCGGGCTGTCCGGCGGGGCGGACTCGATGAGTCTGGTTCATTTTTTGGCATCCCATCGGCAGGAGGGCGGATGGACGCTGGAGGCGGTGCATATCAACCACTGCCTGCGGGGCGAGGAGAGCGACCGGGACCAGCGGCGCGCAGAGGCGTTTTGCCGGGAAAACCGGATTCCCCTGACCGTGGAAAGGGTCGATGTTGCCGCCCTGGCGAAGGAAAGAAAACAGCCGGAGGAGGTATGCGGGCGGGAAGTCCGGTACCGATGCTTTGGGGAGGCCGCCAGGGAAGCCCGGGATCGGGGGCAGACCCCGGTTATCGTCACAGCCCATACCCTTTCGGATGATTTGGAGACAACGCTGCTTCACCTGGTCCGGGGATGCTCGCTGGACGGGCTGTGCGGGATTCCGACGGCGCGAAAGCTGGATGAATCCGGGATTTTGCTGGTGCGGCCGATGCTGAAGATCAGCCGGGAGGAGGTAGAAGCCTATTGCGCGGAAAACCGCCTTCCCTTTGTGACCGATTCCAGCAATCTTTCCGACCGGTACGCCCGCAACCGGGTGCGGCTGCGGGTGGTCCCGCAGATGAAAGCGATCAACCCCTCCTTGGAGGAAACCTACCTGCGGATGCGGGAAAGCCTGTCCGCCGACCGGTCTTACCTGCAGCAGCAGACCGATGCGCTGCTCAAAAGCGCGGAAAACGGGCCTAGTAGATGGAACCGGGAGACGCTTGCGGGTGCCCATGAAGCGCTGCGCCGGCGGGCGGAGGCAGAAATCCTGCGCCGGAAAGGGCTTCTTGTCGATATAGCCCAGATCCGTCAGCTGGACGGGGTGGTACTGGGGGAGAAGAAGGCTTTGACCCTTGGACAGACCCGTTTCCAGGTAAGAGGCGGGATATTGACAGCGGAAACGGAAAGGGTATATACCGTTCAGCAGGCGTCTCTCCCCCCGGATGGGAATGGGACGGTCTGCGTAACCTTTACGGAGGAGACTCCGGACGGGGAAATCTGTGCGGTGTGGGAAAAAGAACTGTTTTTTCAGACGGTTTCCGCAGAAGAATATTTTCGACAGAGAAAAATTTATAAAAAATTATTATATTTCGGGATCGATTATGATACAATAAAAGACGACGCGGTCATACGCGCCCGTATGCCCGGTGATTTTTTCTGTCTTCCGCAAAGCGGCGGGCGGAAAGCCGTGAAAAAGTACTTTCAGGAGGCACATCTTTCCCATAGGGAAAGGAAAACCCGGCTGATGCTGGCACAGGGAAGCGAGATCATCTGGCTGGAGGGTTTGGGCGTCGGGGGAAAATTCCGCCCCGGCGGACAGACAAAGCGGGTACTGACTGCAATGACAGAAAGGATGGAAACAAAATGAATCAGGATATGCGTCAGGACATTGATAGAATCCTTTTGACCGAGGAGAAAATCCAGGCAAAAATTAAGGAGCTCGGCGCACAAATCACGCGGGATTATCAGAATAAGAACCTGATGCTGGTCAGCGTCCTCAAGGGTTCGGTCGCGTTTATGGCGGATTTGATGCGGGCAATTGACCTCCCGCTGAAAATCGACTTTATGAGTGTGTCCAGCTACGGGAGCGGGACTTCTTCCAGCGGTGTCGTTAAGATCAACAAGGATTTGGATATCGACCTGCACGGCGTAGACCTTTTGATTGTCGAGGATATCCTGGACTCCGGGAAGACGCTGCATTATATCACCAAAATGCTGGCAGACCGAGGAACTGCTTCCATCCGGATTGCCTGCCTGCTGGATAAGCCGGAGAGAAGGGCGGTCCCTCTGAGCGCTGATTATACCTGTTTTGATATTCCGGATCAGTTTGTGGTCGGGTACGGTTTGGATTATGATCAGATGTACCGCAATCTTCCATATATCGGTGTTTTGAAACCGGAAGTCTATGAAAAATAAAAGAGTGTGGCCGTTTTGGCGGCCCTGCTCTGTAAAGGAGAAAGGAGCGTGGTTTAATTGCAGAAAAAGCGCGGAACATCTATTATCATTTTGATCGCGGTGGTTGTGTTCCTGCTGATTTCGTCTTCCTATATGATGAAGCTGTTGACGCCGGAAACAAAGCAGTATAGCTACTCGGAAATTCTTTATATGTTTGAGGATCAGAAGGTAAAGTCTTATCAGCTGGATTTAGGTTCCAATGAAGTGACGATGACAATGGTTGATGGATCGGATGATATTACCTTTCGGGTTGCGGCGCCGTCTTATTTTCTAGATTCAATTGAACCTTATGTGCAGCAGTATAACGAGGAACACCCTGATGAGAGAATGGAGTTCAATTGGATACAGGCGACCGACAACACCTGGCTGTGGAGCATTGTGCCTTATCTATTGATGATTGTAGCGATGGGCGCACTTTGGTACTTTATGTATAAGCAGACCAGCGGCGGCGGTAAGATGAACCAGTTCGGCAAAGCTAATAGGGTCAAAAACGACGAAAAGAATGGGAAAAAGACAACCTTTGCCGATGTAGCCGGTGCGGATGAGGAAAAAGAGGAGCTCAAAGAAATCGTCGACTTCCTCAAGAATCCAAAAAAATTCAACGAATTGGGTGCGCGGATTCCGAAAGGTGTATTGCTTATGGGGCCTCCTGGTACCGGAAAGACACTGCTGGCTCGTTCGGTTGCTGGGGAGGCGGGAGTCCCATTTTTCTCGATTTCCGGTTCAGATTTTGTCGAGATGTTTGTTGGCGTTGGTGCGTCTCGTGTGCGCGACTTGTTTGATCAAGCAAAGAAGAAAGCTCCCGCCATTATCTTTATCGACGAACTTGATGCTGTCGGCCGTTACAGGGGCGCAGGCCTCGGTGGAGGTAACGATGAAAGAGAACAGACCTTAAACCAACTACTGGTTGAGATGGATGGTTTTTCCAACAACGAAGGCATTATCGTCATAGCGGCGACCAACCGCCGGGATATTCTTGACCCGGCGCTTCTGCGTCCCGGACGGTTTGACCGGCAGATTGTCGTCAATTATCCGGACGTAAAGGGACGGGAAGAAATCCTCCGCGTCCATTCCCGCAACAAACCGCTGGGCTTTGACGTAGACCTCTCGGTTATTGCCAAAACGACGGCGGGCTTTACCGGGGCCGATCTTGAGAACCTGATGAACGAAGCAGCGCTCCTGGCGGCCAGAAAGGGCCACAAGGCGCTGACTCTCCAGGATATTGAGGAAGCCACTATCAAGGTTGTAGCAGGTCCTGAGAAGCGCTCCAAGGTTATTTCCGAAAAGGAAAAGAGACTGACCGCTTATCACGAGGCGGGCCACGCGATCACCACCTATTATTCGGAAACCCAGGATCCTGTCCACGAAGTCTCGATTATCCCCCGCGGCGCGGCGGGCGGCTATACGATGTCACTGCCGGAGCACGATAAGAGCTACATGGGCAAAAAGGAAATGGAAGAAAATATCGTGACCCTGCTCGGCGGGCGGGTGGCGGAATCCCTGATTCTTGGGGATATCTCTACCGGCGCTTCCAACGACCTTGAACGGGCGACAAAGCTGGCCCGCTCGATGGTTACCCGGTACGGATTCAGTGAAAAGCTCGGCCCGATTGTATACGGGCAGGATGAAGGGGAAGTCTTCCTGGGCAGAGATCTCGGCACAACCCGCAATTATTCGGAAGAAGTTGCGGCTGAGATCGACGGCGAAATCAGACGGATCATCGGCATCGCGTATAATACCGCACAGGAAACACTGCGCGAACACATCGGCCAGCTGCACCTGGTCGCCCAGTACCTGATGCAGAATGAAAAGGTCACCGGCGAGGTGTTTGTAAAGCTGATGCGCGGGGAACTGCTGGATGAGAGAGGAACCGCCGCGAATACGGCTGCGCTGGAAGCACAGGGGCTTGAGACGCAAACAGAGCCTTCCCCGGATGGGACGGATATCCCGGATATGCCTGTGGCAGGCGATGATCAAAATTAACGAATAACGAATAAGAAAAGCTGCGGCCAAAAGGACCGCAGCTTTTGTTTTTAGCCCACTGCCGGGGGTGCGCCTTCGTAGTCCGTCATAGAAAAGGCCGGGGTCGCAGGAATGGGCGTTTCCGGAACAGGCTGGGTTTCCGGCTGCGGATTCGGGATGCCTGCTGGGCGGCTGGGCTGGTCGGTACCGGCGGAGAGGTATCGTACCCCGTCAATATGGATGGCGCGGATCATATGATACGGGTAGGTGGAAACAGGGCGGCAGTTGGAATTGTTGTCATGAGCGGCGACCAGGATGGTGTCGGGATCGGGATAATCGGAAAGCAGCCGGGTTATAATGACCGTGTGGCCAAACTCCGAAGGATCTTTAATAGCCATCTGGATCACGTCGCCGGGTTCCACCCTGGAGAGCGGGACTTCGTGGCCGAACGGACCCGGTCCTTTGTTGGTCGTCAGGAAATTCCACAGATAAGTCACGCCGGTCCAGGACGGGGAACGGTCGTCTAAAGAGATGTAGTACCAGCCGTAGGTCGGGGTAAAATTCATCACGCCGTTGGCATAAAAGAGGGCCTGGGAGACAAAATTGGTACAGTCCCCGCCGATCTGGTCGAAGCCGTAATAGTTGGGATTGCGGCGGAAGGCCCAGTAGTTGGCGTACTGCACGGCCTGGTCACGGTAATAGGGAGCGGTTAACAGTTCACGGGGATATTCAGGCGTTTGGTTTGGCATAATAAAGCTCCTTTCGGGGAATTTTCGTATCCGCGCATCTTCAGGATATGCGGGTGCCCCGTCCGGTGACACATTTCTTAACAAAAGAAAGGTTGCATTTGGCGGATAGGTGTGTTAGGATAACAATATATTCGGGATGCTTGAAAAAGTGCGGGCAGATTTGCGGGAAAGCATCAAATCCGGCGCGGAAAAATGCGTGATAGAAGTAAAGTGGATATTTTGGAAAGGATGGCGCTTTCAGGATGGAAAAAATAAAGGCCCTGTATCATAAGTATCAGGAAGTTGTGAGCTATCTGGTTTTCGGGGTGCTGACGACGCTGGTCAACTATGTCTCGTACCTGCTGCTGGCGCCTTTTTTTGCGAAAACGACGGTACCGACGGTAATCGCCTGGGTTTTGTCGGTGCTCTTTGCATATTTTACCAACCGGGCGTTTGTTTTTCGTTCCCACCTGAAAGGCGCCGCGGCTGTTAAAGAGGCCGGTGCGTTTTTTGCGGCGCGGGTAATATCGGGGATGCTGGACGTCGTCATTATGGCGGTGTTTGCCGACTGGATCGGGCTGAACGATAAGATTGTAAAGCTTGCGTCGAATGTGTTTGTGGTCGTTTTCAATTATGTCGCCAGCAAGCTGGTGGTGTTTAGAAAGAAGTGAAGATATGCGCGTTAATAAGCCGATAGCGGTCATTGCGGCGGCCTGGGCGGCGATATGCTTGCAGGGCTGTAATAAAGAGCCGGCAGCTGAGGTGCATAATCGTTCTGAAAACAGCCGCCAGGTTGAAGTGAGCGGCGAGAGATCGGAAACAACCAGCGAAGCTTCTGAGCAGCAGTCGGCGGAGCTGGACAGCGAACAGTATTTGGCCCTGAGTGAGCGGGAAAAAAAGGATAGAGGAATATTTCGCGTCGTTTCCGAAATCGCATCAGAGTATGCTGGAAATCGATATGGACGGCATCTATATGCAGACGAACGGCGGTACGTACGGACAGGAAAATATGGATGCTTTCCTTGCGGATATCCAAAACGGCAAGGCTGCGGAACTGACGAAGATCAGTTATACAGTCGAAGGCGACCCGATTTTTTTATTATCTTTCTTACGATGGAACGGAATATTATTATCTTAGCGATTCCAGCCGGGATCATTTCGGCGGAAAAGATTGGTATTTTGAAGGGCATTATACATATCTTCGTACGTTTGAGCGCGAATCTCCGGAGTACTGGATAGAGGAATATGTTTTGACCAACGATCCGGACGGAGATTATGAAAACCTGTCGGACGAAATTCATTTTTACCATATCGGTACCGAAAAGGCTCCGGAAGATGTTATACCAATATACAGCGCGGATTATGAAGCGGTTTTCAAAGGACTGAGAGAAGACGGCTTCTTTTATGAGGAGGATTCCGAAAAGGCAGCATATTGCAAATTAAAGATGGAAAGGCGGAAAATCCGGAGGTTTGGGACGCGTTTTACGAGCAGGCGCAGAACAATAAAACCTGTCAGCTCAATATACAGGAACCCTTTTCGGATGGGAGGAGCCTGGCAAGATGGCTTCATTACGTAGGCAATATTTACTGGCAAGATGAGTATCTGGTAGATTATGTCATTTATTTTGGCAATGATCCGGAGTACGAACCGCGTACTTGGTATGTAGAACCTGGTGAATGGGATTTGGAAGAATTTATTGCTTTAACCGGATATGATTATGAACTTTGGAATATGGATATGTTTTATGTCTATGAGACGGACGGCCATATGAAGGTTGGATTGAGACATGACTGGTCTGACATAGAAAAAGAATACTGGCTTACGGAAGAAGATTACGGCACAAATATGATGGAGCCGGTCATTGAGTTTGACCGGTGACAGAAAGGAAGTCATACCATGAATGGGGAAAATATGCGCATGGCAGAGGAAGATATGCGGGAGGTGCAGCTTTCCCGCGAGGAGATATTTAAGGGCCGGGTCGTCCATTTGCAGGTCGATACGGTTCGTCTGCCGGACGGGAGCCGGTCTACCCGTGAGGTGATCCGCCATCCGGGCGGGGTCGGGATCCTGCCGCTGATGCCGGACGGCACCGTTATGATGGTACAGCAGTTCCGCTATCCCGGGGACAGCGTCCTGACCGAAATCCCGGCAGGTAAGCTGGAGTACGGGGAAGACCCGCTGGCGTGCGGCAAGCGGGAACTGAAGGAGGAGATCGGCGCGGAGGCAATGGAATGGGTTTTCCTTGGGAATGTCTATCCGACTCCGGCGTATGATTCGGAGGTCATCCGGGTGTACCTCGCCGCCGGGCTGACCTTTGGGGAGCAGCACCTGGACGAGGGCGAATTTCTAAACGTCTGCCGGATTCCACTCCAAGCCCTGGCGGACAAGGTTATGGCGGGCGAAATCCGTGACGCGAAAACCCAGATCGCCATTCTCAAAACGGTTTATATGCTGGAGCACGGCGCGCTGTCGCTGCCGGAGTCCGATGAAAGAGCATAACAACGGAACAGTCTTGCTGCGGCGTATCCGCGAAGCAGCGGCCCAATGCGGGATTCCGGACTGCGGCACGGCATCTTTTTCGGGCTGTATGCCGCTGCTTCCCTGCAAAGCCGCAGAGCGGCTGCCGGAAAGCCCAAAAACGGTGATTGTGTGCATCTTCCCTTACCGGACGCCGGACGTCCCCCATAATATCTCCCGCTATGCGCTGGTGCAGGATTATCATAGGGTCGCGGGCGGGATGCTGCAAAGGCTTGCGGATACGCTGACGGAACAGTTTCCAGGACAGCGCTTTATCCCCTTTGCCGACAATTCGCCCATCCGGGAGGTAGACGCGGCCCAGCGGGCGGGACTGGGGGTAAAAGGACTTCACACGATGCTGATCCATCCCGTGTACGGCTCCTGGGTGTTCTTAGGAAGCGTTGTAACCGATTTGGAGGTAAACGTTCCGGATCATCTCCCGGCATCCTGTATCGGCTGCGGAGCCTGCGTCAGAGAGTGCCCGGGCGGTGCACTCGAAGGCGGAAGGGTGGATACGGAAAAATGCCTTTCCGCGATCACCCAGCAGAAAGGAACGTTATCCTATGATCAGCAGCTGCTGATCCAAAAAGGCGGGCTGCTTTGGGGTTGCGACCGGTGCAGCGAGGTCTGTCCATGCAATCAAAACGTCCCCGTGACCCCTATTCGAGCGTTTTTAGAGGACCAAAAGCCCTGGCTGCGGCGGAGCGACCTGACGAGGGCCGTCCGGTTCCGGGCGTACGGTTTTAGGGGGCCGGGGCCGCTGCGGCGGAATTATGACCTGCTGTATGGGGAGGAAAGCGAGTAGGAATTTTACAAATCGTGCATTTTTTGCCGCCGGTATCTTGACGCGGTTTTTTGTATGCTATAATTACTTCAAATCCTAAGTAAACAAGGAGGGCTTTTGTGAAAAGATTTTTGGGCATGGAACTGGTGGGGACTTCCAATATGCTGCGCAGGATCACCTTTCAGGATGAATGGGAGCCGGACAAAAGGAAATTAACCACTACCCAGCACTGGTTTTTATCCTTCCTCTGGGAACACCGCCACGAAGGGGACATTTTTCAGAAGGATTTGGAGGCAAACTTTCATATCCGTTGTTCGACGGCTACGGAGGTTTTAAAGACCATGGAGAGAAAAGGGCTGATTACGCGTGAGCCGGTTTCCTATGACCGGCGGGCGAAAAAAATCCTGCTGAAGGATGCTGCCGTCGAATTTTGTACGCAGAATAAACAGACCATCCTGGCCATGGAGGAAAAGATCTCCAAAAACTTTACGGAAGAAGAAATCCGGACTTTTTTTAAGCTGCTGGATAAGCTCAAAAGCAATATCGAAAACATCGAAGAGGGAGAACCGTAAAAGTTCTCTTCAGACTGTCGAAAAAGTAGAAATCTTATCCGCCCTCTCTGGCCTAAGTTTTCCTACGGAAAACGCACCTCATCCCAAAGGGAGAGGCCTTGGCAAAACCAGGAAAGATGTAGTAGTTATCGGCATTTTTAGCAACTGTCCGTCTTCGCCAGTGGCTCCCACTTCGGGGGAGCTGGCAGCCGTTAGGTTGACTGAGAGGGCTTTATCAACAAGCTGAGAGAACCGTAAAAGTTCTCTTTTCTTTCACCTATATACTTAGGATTTGAAGTATTTATCAAGGAGGAAACCCGATATGCGTTCATCTTTAAGCTTTGAAAACGACTCGGTCTGGCGGCTGATCCTAAAGAACGGGATTCCCGCTATGCTGACCATAGTGATTGTCATTGCCTACAATCTGGCGGACACCTTTTTTGTTGGGCAAACCCATAACGATATGATGGTAGCGGCGGTATCTGTGGCGGCGCCTATTTTTACCCTGCTGATTACGGTGGGGACGCTGATTGGCAGCGGCGGATGCTCGATTATCTCCCGGGCCTTGGGGAGCAAAAATGAAAAGCGGGCCAGGCAGACCTCCAGCTTTTGCTTTTATGCCTCCATCTTCATCGGGATTATATTTGCGGCCGTGCTGTGGATTGGCTGCAACCAGATTCTGGAACTGATCGGGGCAACGGACAAGACCATCGATATGGCGGCTATATATATGAAAATCATCGCAATAGGCGCCCCGTTTATCGTATTCAGCAACACGATGGCCAACATCATCCGCGCGGACGGGGCGACGCAGGAATCAATGATCGGAAACATCATCGGCACGGTGCTCAACCTCCTGCTCGACCCGATTATTATTTTAGGGCTTCAATGGGGGATTGCCGGAGCGGCGGCTGCAACCGTCTTCGGGAATATTTGCGCCTGCGTGTATTACGCCGTACTGCTCAGACGCAGGAAAAGCGCGGCTCTGTCCTGTTCCTGGAAGGATTTTACGATGAATCCGCGGATTTCGGTACCAGTGTTTTCGATTGGGCTGCCGGGCGCGTTAAGCAATCTGCTGATGAGCGTTTCCAACATCATTATGAATATCTTCCTCCCGTACGGGGATCATGCGGTTGCGGCCATGGGGGTCGCGATGAAGGTCGGGATGATTGTCGCCATGCTGCAAATGGGGCTGTGTATGGGCGTTCTCCCCATCCTGGCCTATAACTTCGGTTCGGGAAAAACGCAAAGGGTCAAAGAAACGATCCGAAAGACAGGGACAATATGCGTCGGGCTTGGGAGCGCGGCCACGCTGATCTGTTTCCTTACGGCCCATTCCCTTGTTAAGGATTTTGTTACGGAAACGGAAACCATCTCCCTCGGCGTCCGGATGGTCTATGCGATTATCCTTTCCGGCCCGGTGCTCGGGTTATTTTTCCTAACAACCAATGTGATGCAAGCGGCCGGCAGGTCGCTTCTTCCGACGGTGGTTTCCCTGTCCAGGCAGGGGATCGTGTATGTCCCGTGCCTATATCTCTTCCATGCGGTTTGGGGCCTAAACGGGATTATTTTTACGCAGGCAGTCTTCGATATGGCGGCCACTGTTTTGGCTGTGGCCCTTTGCGGGTATCTGCTGCGGAAAGACGCGCAAAAGACGGAAAAAGCAGATTCTTTTGTCCCGGCAGGACAGTAAAACTAAACCATTTGTTCTTTTGTACAGTTTGAACCGGGAGATTAGGCCGACTATGCGGAAGCCGCGTAAAATAATTCACAAAATATGCGGATTGTTTTTTGCTAGTCTGCTCAAATTCATCAAATGTTTACAGAATTATTTTGACATTCCTCTCTTTTCATGGTACACTATAATTATATGATTAAGTGCAAGAGACGTTTGAAAGATACCGTCTCTAATTTCTTCAAAGGGGTAGTATGACTTATGAAAATGAAAGTCCTGTTCATTCAGAAAAAGGAAGGCAAACTGGAAAATCCTGAAATTATCGGTCAGCAGATTGCCCGTCATTACAAAGTAAAAGGCGACAAGGTTCCGCCCGCATATCCTTGCGAGGGCGAAATCCTGGTTCTGCTCTGCTTTGAAAACTACGGCAAGATCGATAACAAGCTGGTCAAATTCTGCCAGGATCTGTCCACCTCCAGAGCTTCTAACGTCGGCCTGATCATTCTGTCTAAGGACGGCACCGCCGATGCGGGTGAACTGACCGGTATCTTCCAGAAGAACGGCGTCAAGATTGCCGGTACCTGCGGTATCGCAGTTGCAAAGGGCCTGTTCGGCGCGAAGAAGGTTACCGATGCAGACGCGAAGAAGGCACAGGAATTCGCAGACAAGATTGTCGCGCAGCTGTTTGACGCTTCCGCTCTGGGTTGATTGTAAACTGAATCCAAAAGGGCCTTTCTATAGGAAGAACCCTTCGACCTGTAAAAAAAGCCTGTTCCGGTTTGGATGCCGGAGCAGGCTTTTTTCTATGGGCCGAGGGGCTTTGTATGCCGGTTACTTTATGAGGACTATTTCTTTTTGCCGCCAAACCGGTTTTCTGTCCCGTTTAACAGCCGCTTAATATTGGCACGGTGCAAAAAGATGACGAAGCCGCCGATCAGCAGGGCCGTCAGGGTGTCCCACCATACCATCCCGTTCCCGTTTACCAGGCCGAAAATCAGGGTTAGGATCGGATACATGGCGGCGACGGTAATCGAACCGAGCGAAACAATTTTGCTGCAAAGGAAAACCGCCAGGAAGATGATCAATAAAATGATCAGAATAGGAGGATTCAGGATCAGGATAACGCCGGCTGATACGAGGATGCCCTTGCCGCCCCGGAAACCGTAAAATACCGGGAAGCAGTGCCCCAGCATAACGCAGATGGCGACAATATAGGCCCCGTAAAACGGAAAATCCCCGAAGGAGCCTACCCCGCCGACAAGCATCGCAAGCAGGTGCCCGATAATCATCGCCAAGGCGCCTTTACAAAAGTCGCCGATTGTGACCAGTACGGCCGGCAGCTTGCCGAAGATCCGCGCGACATTGGTCATGCCGGCATTGCCAGAGCCATAGTCGCGGATATCCTTATGGTACAGCAGACGGCAGATGATAATTGCGAAATTGGCGCTGCCGATCAGGTAGGAAACGACAGCTGTAAGTGCCATAGATAAGACGAGCCGAAAGGTTTCCATCTTCTAAATACCTCCTTTGTGTCCATTTTTATGCGTCGTCCCGGTTGCGCTCCCGGATGATCAGCCGAATCGGGGTTCCTTCAAGGTTAAAGGTGCTGCGCAGCTGATTTTCGATATACCGCTGGTAGGAAAAGTGGAACAGATCCTTGCGGTTGACGAAAGCGACAAATGTCGGGGGTTTCGTAGATGCCTGGGTCATATAGTAGATTTTCAGCCGCTTGCCTTTATCGGACGGCGGCTCAACCCGGGCCACCGCGACGCTCAGCAGGTCGTTTAGCTGCCCGGTCGTCGCGCGGAAGGCATTCCGCCCGGCTACAGTCCGGATCAGCTCATACAGCTTATTGACCCGCTGGCCGGTTACGGCCGAGATGAAGATGAACGGGACGTAGCTCATAAAGCTGAAATCCACCTTCAGCTTTTCGGTAAATTCCTTCATCGTTTTATCGGTCTTGTTTTCCACCGCGTCCCATTTGTTGACGGCGACGATGCAGGCTTTGCCCTGTTCATGGGCATAGCCCGCGACCTTGGAATCCTGTTCGGTAAAGCCGACGGTCGCGTCGATAACGATAACGGCGACGTCCGCCCGGTCAACGGCCATATACGCCCGCAGCACCGAGTACCGCTCGATATTGTCCAAAACCCTGGATTTCCGGCGGATACCGGCTGTATCGATAAAGAGGAACTTGCCGTACTCGTTTTCAACGGGGGTATCGACCGCGTCGCGGGTTGTACCGGCGATATTCGAGACAATGACCCGTTCTTCACCGGCCATCCGGTTGATCAGCGAGGACTTTCCGACATTGGGCTTGCCGATTACGGCGACCTTGATCATCTCCTCGTCCCCATCGTCGTCTTCCTCCGGCGGCAGGAATTTCAGCACTTCGTCCAGCAGGTCGCCGGTTCCATGCCCATGGACGGAGGAAACGGCAATCGGGTCGCCCAGACCGAGGTTATAAAACTCATAAAACTCCGGCGGCGCGTCGCCGACCCGGTCGCATTTATTGACGCAGAGGACAACCGGTTTACCGCTCTTGAGCAGCATTTGGGCGACGTCCTGGTCGGTCGCGGTGACGCCGTCCCGGACATCCACCACCAGAATAATGACCGAGGCACGCTCGATGGCGACCTCTGCCTGGCGGCGCATCTGGGCGAGGATCACATCGTCCGACTGCGACTCAATACCGCCCGTATCGACCAGCATAAAGGTGTGGTTGAGCCACTCACATTCCGCGTAAATCCGGTCGCGGGTGACGCCGGGCGTGTCCTCGACAATCGAAAGACGCTGTCCGATCAGTTTATTGAAAAGGGTGGATTTGCCGACATTGGGCCGGCCCACCACTGCAACAACAGGCTTTGCCATTCTATCATTCCTTTCTTTGAGAGCGGAGAGGTTTATTGAGTGTGAAGAGTGGAGAGTGTAGTTTTCCCTTGACTGCGGCAGCAGTCAAGGGAAAACGAGTGGAGTGAAGGTATGCGCCGGATCGGCGCATAATTGAAATGGCTCCGTTCCCGAAAGAAAAGGAGCAAAAGAATACAGGCTTTTCTCTCGCTCGTAGATTTATAGTGATGAGTGTACAATAGTTTCGGTGAGGAGCCGAATACCTTCCTTCCGTCATTCTGAGCGTCAGCGAAGAATCCATCCCCTTCCGAAATGTAGGGCTTCATGCCTTTTGGGGACATTTTCGGAACAGACAGTATCAACATCCTTCGCTCCCACTCAGGATAACATCTGGGAAAAAGACTTAAAACTGGACACTCATCGACCGGAGCAATTGGTAGTTTAATAACTATCTTCCCCGCGTGAGCGAACCTATTCAATTGCGGCGCGACCCGCGCCGCACCATCACTCCACTCTTTATTTAAGTTTCTTGAAGGAGGTTTCGCAGCAGCTCGTACCCGTCGTCTGCCTGAACCGGTACCATCGGCACGCCCAGTTCACCTTCGATCTGCTGCTGAGTGACGTCGTCCAGGAAAACGTCTGAATGGAAGCGGAGCATGACGTCCGGGAACAGCAGCCGCTCGCCGAGGTCTTTCCCTTTGAGCTGCGCGATCATATCCTGTCCGGTGATCAGGCCCGCGACGGTAATATCGTGGCCAAAAAAGTCGTTGATAACCGGGAAGACTGTGCAAGATAGCCCCGGCCAGCGTTTTTTCGCCATGGCTACAAGCTTTTTCAGCTGGGGAGCGGCCAAAACGCCGGTGACGATTGAAAGTTTGCGGGGTTTATCATCCGGTTCAAAGTCCTCCAGCGCTTCTTCAAACTGCTGTCGTTGGAGGGTCAGCATCCCGACGCCGTTCTCCAGCTGGTTGAAGTCACCATAAAAGGCAGACCCCGGAAGTGCCCTTCCCGCCAGCAGGTAAAATTCATCCGACGCATAGCAGATCCTGTCCCCCCAGACCGGGAGCGCCCGGTTCCCAAAGGAATCGATGATGTCAATGACCTTTGCCGCCTCGTCTTTGGTATAGGGGCGCAGGGGGTACAGCCCGTCGCGGTAGCGGGTCAGGCCGACAGGGACGCAGGAAACGGTCTTCAGGGCCGGCGCGAGCTTTAACAGGTCGGTCAGCGACCGTTTCAGCTCCTCCCCGTCGTTCAGCTCCGGGCAGAGCACCAGCTGGGCATTCATCGCGATGCCCGCGTCGGCAAAGCGCTTCATAACCTCCAGTGCTTTCCCCGCAAAGCGGTTGTTCATCATCCGGCAGCGCAGCTCCGGATTGGTCGTATGGACCGAAATGTTGATCGGCGAGATTTTCATCCGGATGGTGCGCTGGATATCATGCTCGGAGAGGTTGGTCAGGGTAATATAGTTGCCGTAGAGAAAGCTCATCCGGGCGTCGTCGTCCTTAAAATAAAGGGTGTCCCGCATCCCGGGCGGCATCTGGTCGATGAAGCAGAAAACGCATTTATTGTGGCAGGAACGCTGTTCGTCCATCAGATAGGTTTCAAAGTCCAGCCCCAGGTCTTCGTATTCGCCCTTGCGGATTTTGACCCGGCGTTTTTCCCCGTCCGGGGCTTGCAGCAAAAGCGTAAGCCGCTCATTGGTCATATAAAATCGGTAGTCGAGTACGTCCTCGATCTCATTGGAGTCGATTTGCAGCAGGGTTTCCCCCACCTTCACGCCTGCTCTCGCAGCCGGAGAATGGCGCTCTACGCCGCTGATTTTTACCCCCATGCGGGCACCTCCCGGGTTAAACTGCCGGATGGCCGGCAAATGATATATGCTGCTTCGTTATGAAAAAACGCCCGATAAAGCTTTAGCCTTACCGGGCGTCATGTTCCATTTAACGGTGTGTCGATTAAGCTTCCTTATGGATAACCTCGACGCCATTGTAATAACCGCAGCTGCCGCATACTTTATGGGGAGCCTTCAATTCGCCGCAGTTGGGGCATCTGGAAAACGCGGGGACGTTCAGTTTCCATACCGCGCTGCGTCTTTTATTTCTTCTTGCTTTCGATACTTTTCTCTTCGGTACTGCCATAGTCGTATCAATCCTTTCAGCGATTTTATTTGATGGTAAAATCGGGGAACGGCGGCGCTGGGAACTCTCTCAGTCCCTTCCCGGTTTTCCCCAGTGTTTTGGTTTTTTAGGTGAACAGATCGGACAGCGCCTGCCATCTCGGATCAATGTCCTTCGTTTTGCATCCACAGCTGCCGAGATTCAAATCTTTGCCGCATTTCGGGCAGAGTCCCTTGCAGTCCTCTTTGCACAGAACTTTGGTAGGCAGTTCCAGCATCAGATCGGTTCTGACCAGCTCGGCCAGATCCAGGGCCGCGTCCGCGCAGACGATGTATTCATATTCTTCATCGCCCTCATTGGACAGCTCTTTCACGATAATGTGTTCAAAGGACTGATCAAGGTCCTTCTCAACCGCTTTCAGGCAACGGTCGCACCGCAGCGACAGGACCGATTTCACACTGAAAACGAGCCTTACCACACCGGCTCTATTTTCAATCTTTCCTGTCACCCGCACGGGCTGCTGAAAGGGTGCAACGCCATACAGGCTTTCGTTTGAAAAGTCAAGGTCACAGGCAATCTCCTGCGACTCACCGACCAGATCAAACAGCTTATTTAAATTCAAAATCATCTCGACACCTCTACATGCCACAAAATTTATTATAATATAAACAAAACCGGCTTGTCAACCCTTATTTTGAAAAATAAAGATAGAAAAAGCCTATAGTCGTCAATGATTGTTTACACAACTTGCAAAAGTAACAAACTTTATTTTT
>CAYWRQ010000018.1:0-27574 GCA_964460915.1 uncultured Oscillospiraceae bacterium | reverse complement strand
ATTACAGGCGGCTATACAGAAGAACAATGACAGGAGCATCAAATGAATAAAATTGCTAAGGAATCGGTTAAGAAAATTAATTAATCTGATCAGGAAAACAAGGATATAAATAAAAAAAATGGGAGGAAACAATATGGCGGAGAAATTCTTAACCCTGATGGCAGATTTGGATGAGGATACGCAGGCGCGTATGTCCGGGTGGTATGATGATTTGAAGAAAGCAGGGTTCATCGGGACGCAGACGCAGGGACTCCCCTATCATATCAGCTTAGCGACGTTTCCCCTCGATCAGGAGCAGGAGGCTGAAAAGCTGACAAGGCGCGTCGCGGCGGAATTTGCGGCGGTTCCGGTCCATATCAGCCATATCGGGATCTTTTCCGGCGGGAAGGTGATATTTTGCGGGCCTGAAAGAAACGCAGAGTTGGATGCGCTTCATAATGCCTGTGAAACGAACCCGGACCCGAAGCGCCCGTGGACACCTCATGTAACTATACTGATCGACGAGCCGGATATCAGCTGTGCGGCGCTGCCTGCGCTTATCCAATCTTTTTACCCGTTTGTCGGAAAGATCACCCGGCTGCATTTATGCGCTTTCTGGCCGACGCGGGAGATCGTGTCGGCGGAACTGAGCGGGGACAAATAGGAGGTCTATTTATTTCAGGTAAATTCTGTTTGCCGGAGAGGCAGCGCTTGCATAGTGCGGACATGAATATGTCTGGATACAATATCAAGAAATAAGTGCAATCCATGCGAAAGAAGGGTAAATATGAAACTGGTATTTTTAATCGGCGATGCGGCGGTCGGGAAGATGACGGTCGGGCAGGAGCTGATGAAGCTGACCGGGCTGCGGCTTTTTCACAACCATATGACGATTGAGCCGGTGCTGGAGATTTTCGGGGCGTTTAACGGGAGAGCGATTAACCGGCTGCGGGAGGTTGTTTTTGAGGAATTTGCAAAGACGGACGCTTACGGGATGATTTTTACCTATATGTGGGCGTTTGATGTGCAGGCGGATTGGGATTATATTGCCCATGTCCGGGAAATTTTTGAGCGAAACCATCCCGGTACGGAGTTTTATTACGCGGAGCTGGTTGCCCCGCAGGAGGTGCGGCTGCAGCGGAACGGAACCGAAAACCGCTTAAAGCATAAGCCTTCTAAGCGGGATATCGAGGTTTCGAATGCCCGGCTGATTGGGGATGATGCTTGCTGCCGCTGCGTCAGTTACGACGGCGAGGTGCCGTTTGCAAACTATATCAAGATTGACAACAGGGAGATTTCTGCCGAAGAGGCCGCGAAAATCATTCGGGAGCGTTTTGCGCTGTGATCCCGAAATCGGGAAATCGAATTTTCACGAGGAGTAAGGGAGACGGCGCATATGAAAAATTATACGCAGGTTTACGTAAAAAACAGCCTGGAGGCAGCAGAAACTTATTGCAAAGCATTTGGCGCGGAAATTACCTTCGCCATCCAAAATGACAGCGGGACTGCCTATGAACATTGTGTGTTATCGGTTGATGGCGAAGGTTTTCTGGCGATCGGCGAAGCCAAAAACCCTTGTGATGTAGAATTGCTCCATAAAATGAGATGGGAAACGATGACGTTTAATGTGTTTGAGATGGGGAGCGAGGAACGGATTCACCGTGCGCTTGCGGTTTTGCGTGACGGCGGCGCTGTCCTTGAAGAAATCCACGTGCTGCCATGGAGCAGCTGCTGCGCGACGGTTATCGATAAGTATGGCGTATGCTGGTGGATTTCGATTTAACGGGCAAAGTGTTGTTTCTATATTTTTGCACTTCCCCCGATGTGTTCCTGAGCGTTAGTGCAGGATCTTTGCTCTATCAAAATACAAGTTGTTCCCTATGAGGATATATGTGCATAAAACAAAAGCGTGAGGATTCTTCGCTGACGCTCAGAATGACAGCCGGGCAGTGATCGAATATTTTTAGACGATGATTTTCCCGATCGTGTTCATCTGCCCTCCTTCCTACCTGGCTATATCGCAACTTTCGGTTGCGGAAACAGAAAAAACTGCACCTAAAATTTGGTGGAAATGAGGGTTCGTTTCCTGTATACTGGGATTGTCCGGACGATTCAGAGAAAAGGAGCGGTTTTATATGAGCTTTGGCAAAAACTTGCAGTTTTTAAGAAGGATGCGCGGCAATATGACCCAGGAGGCATTGGCGGAAAAGATGGGGGTCAGCCGGCAGACGGTGTCGAAATGGGAGTTGGACGCGGTCTATCCGGAAATCGACAAGGCGATGGAGATTTGCAAAATCTTTTCCTGCACGATGGACAATCTATTCCGCGAAGATCTGTATGTGTATGATGAACGTTATTCCAATATCCGGGTAGAGGAGGTTTTGCAGTTCCGGTATGTCAAATACGCCGTTCTCAGCACGGATCCGGAGGAGGACGCCATCGGCCATGTGCAAAAATGGGCGGCAAAGTATGGCGTGGAACAGCCGGATATCATCGGCTGGGACTTCCCTTTCCTGTCTCAGGAGCAGATCAACGTATTCCATATGCATGGCTATGAGGCCGCGTGGGTGCTGCCGGAGGGGATTATACCGCAGATCGAGCGGGCAGAGGTATTGACCCAGAAAAAGCAGAAGTACGCCGCGATTACGATTCATGACCCGATGAACGCGCCGTTCCGCGTGATTCCCAATGGATATAAGACGCTGATGGCGTATATGCAGGTCAATGGTCTGGAGCATACGGAAGATGGGGTTATCCCCTGCTTTGAACGGGAGTATGAGCAGAACGGAATTGGATGTATGGACGTGTATATCGCGATAAAGGGCTGATATTCTGCTTATCATAATATATGGACTGGCCGGAGGGAAGTCTCTGACCAGTCCATTTATATTGCTATAATATTTCAACCTTCCACTTTTTCAGCCAGTAATTTAGCTGGATCAGATAGGCCTCTGTCTGCGGCGTGGTCATCAGCTGCCCGTACCACGGGATGGGGCTGTCGCTTGCCATCAGGGTGTCCAGCATTTCCGGGCGGATCAGCTGTAAAAGCGGTGCGTCTTTATCTGCGGCGATTTCCCGGAGCATCCGGGTGACTGCCTCCCGGTAAGAGGGATTGTGGGTCTTGGGATAGGGGCTTTTCTTGCGCCAAAGGACTTCGTCCGGGAGCCAATCCTGCATTGCGCTGCGCAAGAGCCCTTTTTCGTAGCCGTCGTGGTCCTTCATCTCCCAGGGGACGCTGTACAGATATTCGGCAATCCGGTAGTCGCAGAAGGGCACGCGGACCTCCAGGCCCCAGTACATACTCATCCGGTCCTTCCGGTCGAGGAGAGTTTGCATGAACCAGTCGGTGTTGAGCCGCATCATCTGCTTCATCCGCTTTTCGGTGGGGTTTACTTCATCCTCCGGCAGGGTGTCGGTGTCCAGCAGAGTCATCTGCTCACGGGCGTCCATAAACGCCTGCGGGTCGATGCGGGAGAGGTACTCGGGACGGAGGAAGCTGCTCCGCCAGACAGTCGTCTGTGCCCATGGGAATCCCGCTTTTTCCCGGATTTCGGGGTCGCGGTACCAGGGATAGCCGCCGAAAATCTCGTCGGCACACTCTCCCGACAGGGCGACTGTCACCTCTTTCCGGATTTCCTTGCAGAATAAGAGGAGGGACGAATCGACGTCCGCCATGCCCGGCAAGTCGCGGGCATCCACCGCCGCGTAAAGCGCGTCGGCAAGAGCCGGGGTGTCCAGTGTGATCAGGTTATGGCGGCAGAGCGGGTCTTTATCGGACAGGTAGCGCTGCATGATCGGGATAAAACCGGAGTCGCTCTGGGGCTGGAACTTGCCGGAGCGAAAGTAGCGGCTGTTGTCCTTATAGTCGACCGAAAAGGTTTCGAGGTGTTTCCCCTGTTCCAGCAGCACCGAGCAGGCCACGGAGGAAATCAGGCTGGAATCCAGGCCGCCGGAGAGGAAGGTTCCGATGGGCACGTCGCTGACCAGCTGGCGGCGGATGGCGTCCTGCAAAAGATACCGGACGTGCCGGGCTGTTTCGGGAAAGGTTTCGGTGTGTTTATGAGGGGTCAGTTTCCAGTAACGGGAGATGTTCATCTCCCCGTTCGGGGTGATCACCGCGCACTCGGCTGCTCTTAATTCCCGGATGCCTTTCAGGACGCCGCAGCCCGGTGTCCTCCCCGGCCCGCAGAGCATCAGCTCGGCGAGCCCTTCGGCGTCAATCTGCGCCTTTACGCCGGGGAAATGGAGCAGGGTTTTGATCTCCGACGCAAAGAGGAAATTCCCGTCCTGCCAGGTAAAAAAGAGCGGTTTGACCCCCATCCGGTCGCGGGCGAGGAAAAGGGTGTGTTCCCCGCAGTCCCAGACACCAAAGGCAAATATGCCGTTAATTTTCTGCGGGCAGTCCTCTTTCCATTGGATGTAGCTGTGCAGGACCACTTCGGTATCGGTATTCGTCCGGAAGGTGTGGCCAAGGCCTTCCAGCTCCCGGCGCAGCTCGGATGTGTTGTACAGTTCTCCGTTATAAACCAGGGCAAAGCGGACCTTCCCATCGGTTTGGAAAAGCATCGGCTGTTTACCGCCGGCGGGGTCGATAACCGCGAGACGGGCATGGTAGAGGGTTATGTTGGGCAGGCCGTTTCCGGCTTCAAAAATCCCGGTGTCGTCCGGGCCCCGGCGCTCCATCGTCGCGAGTATCTTATCAGGATCAGGTTTATCAAACTGCTTTTTCAGTTGGACTATTCCGGCAATCGCACACATAAAATACCACCTCCGGAACATTCTATGCGGAGATGGGGCGGTGTGTGCGGAAATAGGAAGTGGGCTGTACGCACGTACAGCCCACCATGGTTATCTTTTCCGAGGATTTATCGGGACAATGTAGCTACACGTTGAAATAGCCGCTTGTCAAGATAAAACGTTTTTATTCCGCGAGGCTGTGCTCAAAGAACAAATGGTCCTTATGCGCAATAATCCCGCCGATCGCCATGGAAGAGACAGCAGCCTGCTCAAAGCCTATCTTTCGGTAGAGAGCGGCGGCAGGGGTGTTCTGCGCGCCGGTATCCAGTCGTACGGCTTTGCAGTTTAAGCGCTTCCCCTCTTCTATAGCAAAGGTAACCATGGCTTTCCCAAAGCCATGTCCCGCTTTGGAGGGACGGAAGCAGAGAAGATGGATGACGGACACCTCTTCAGGGCCTGCCGGGTATTTCCATGGGATAGAACTGTACTCTTTAGGCTGGACGTGGTTTAGGATCATGCTTGCGCAGATTTCGCCCTCCTGCTCCAAAACATAGAGGCTCCCCTGTGCAAGGGCTTTTTCGGCAGTATCCCGGGTCGGATAGACGCCCAGCTTCCATACGGTATAGGCTGTGTGCTCCTGTTCGTACAGGAGATGCTCGATATACTCTTTTTCAACCGCGTCTATGTCTTTGTATGTGGCTTTTCGAATCATCGTTCTCTCCGTATGTTTTATTTTTGGACAACCAGCAGGTAGCGGTGCGTGGTCCCGTCTATGGAACCTGTTTTGTCCAGGATTTCCTGGGCTTTTAGCAGCCGGTCGAAACAGGTGTCGACCGAAAATCCGGGAAATTCCCATTGGATAATCCGTGCGAACCAAATAAGCGCCCCGATATCAAAAAAGCGAATGGGCCGGAAAGCCTCCTCTGCGCGGACAATCGTAAATCCGGCTTTGCGGAAAGCGGAGGCTTGGTCGGTGAGATTGCAGCCGGGAAAAGGTTTTTCCGTTCCGGGGAGAAGGAGCTGTACCAGTTCCCGGTCATTGTCCTCGCCCACCTGCTGGGTAATAAACAGGCCGTGCGGTTTTAACAGCCGGCAGAGTTCTTCCGGCTGATAGCTGCCGTGACGGTTGAGGATGACGTCAAAGCTTTCGTCCGGGAAAGGGAGAGCGGCATAATCATCCGCATCGTGGTAATCAATCCCCAGCGGGGTCAGCGTTTCCCGGCAGAGGGCGCAGTTTGGCGGATACCCTTCGGTCGCGGCGGTGTTTTCGTATGGATGATGGAGCGAAAGGAGAAACTCTCCCCCGCCGGTATCGATATCTAAAATCCGATGTTCCGGCCGCAGATACGACCGTACGACGGCTTCATAGCTCCAAGGGAGGTCGATCCCTTCGGTACAGCGCCCTTCAATATGGGAAAAATCCCAGCCGTGAATCTGCGCGATGGCTTCTTCTGATTTCCAGTATGCCTTTAATTTTTCTGTCTGCATGATAACTGCTCCTTTTGAAGATGTTTGATATAGATCGACATCTACCGGTGCAGTTTACGAACAGCTTGGGATAAAACGTTTATGATACTCAGTACAGTCCGCTGTCCGGTTTTAAAACTGCACCGAGCGGCTACCTCGTCTGCTCCTCATACCGGAGCACACCCCTTTCTAAACGGAAAACGGTTATATTTCCGACACGGGAACAGGGCGGAAGGCGTTTGCTTTCCGGTCAAGTATCACCTGTGCGTCTGTCCCGGTATCCAGAATCGTATTTTGCCGGGACTCTTTTTCCACCCGTACGGCGGTAATGGGCAGGTCCTCGAGCCGGTCGGCGGTAAGCAGGGCGCCTACCTGGGCGGAAAAACAGGAATCGTCCGTGTCCGCCGGTTTTTCAGGAACTCCGGCCGTGGCGGCAATATGATTCGCGGCAATATAGTTTTTGCTGCCCGAAACAAGCCGGATGATAACGGGGGATGCGCCGGGCGGCGTAATAAATTCCGGTGTAATCACCGCTGAAATATGGTTGGCGATCACCGAATTGCGGTCGCCGCTGATGTACAGCAGGCCGAACAGGTCGTCCCTGCCGTTGTTATAGCCCGTCATAGGCGGCCAAGGCTCGCGGTCGCGCAGGAAATGGTTGGAGGCGATCAGGTTTTCCGAGCAGTGGTTTTCAAGCACCAGCATACCGGGATAGAAGGAATGAAAACGGTTGCCGGTGAGGGTAGAGCGCACGGCGCCGGAAAGGTGGACGCTGCTCATCCCGCGCGGGAAGATATTGTTGGCGGCAATCAGCAGCCCGCCAAAATTCTGGGCATAGATCGAATAGCCGTTATAACCGGCCCCGATCAGATTGTCGGTAATTTTGGAGGCCTGGCCCGAACCGCGCAGCTCAATACAGCTCCCACATTCGGCGATAAAGTTATCGTGGATGGACATCGCGTCCGCCTGATAGCTGATGACCCCGTGTTCCAGATAGATAAAGCCCATACCGGTGATCCGGAAGGAATCCTGCGCGCAGTCGATATAAATCCCGGTTTTGCCGTTGATGTAGGTGTTTTCCGGGTCATTTTTTCCGGATCCGTCATCGGTAAAATGGACGCCGTCGATACAAAAGCCCGAAAATTCGACCGAGCTGATGCGCGGGCTTCCGTCCCGCTTGATATAAAAAGCCGCCCCGGAAGCTTCCCTGGCGCACGGCTCCGGGGTTAAGTCGACAAGGATCCTGCTGCCGCCGGGCCATAATTCGTGCCAGTCTTTCCATTCATCCGGGAGTGCGTTGAACCGGATACTGGATGAGACAAAGCCGTGCCCGGAGCCTACAATTTTCAGATAGCTGATGTCGATGACAACCTGAGTGGTCAAATGGTAATCACCGGGCGGAATATAGATCACGGCGCCCGGTTTTCCGCCGGAGCGGAGGTCGGAATCGGTCTGATGGGCTTTTATGTCCGCGAGAATCTGATTGAGGACTTCTCCAATATCTTCATATGGGTTTCCGGTATCCCATTGGGTCACATCATAATACGTATTATGCATAGGCAGAATATCCCTCCGTTATAGCCGCAGCCGGTCAAATATCCCGCGTGTCGCCCATAAAGAACAGCGCGACCGTCCCGATACCGGTGTGGGAGCCGATGACCTGGCCGATATCCCCGATCAGCACATTTTTGATCCCGAATCTCTTTTTGACCATCTCGGCGACAAATTTCGCGTCCTCATAACAGGCGGAATGGGAGATAAAGACGGCGTCGTTTTGGTTGTCGCCGATCCTTTCCTCCATCTTATCGACCAGCCAGGTCAGCGCCTGTTTCCGGCCGCGGGTCTTGCTGACGTTGATCAGGTGGCCTTCATCGTCGACGTGCAGCAGCGGCTTGATGCCGAACGCCATGCCGACGACCGCCGTCATTTTGGAGACGCGGCCGCCCCGGTGAAGATGGAACAGGTCGTTTACGGTGAAGTTGTGGACCAGCTTTAAACGGTGGTCGATCAGATACTGGGCAAGCTCATCGAGACTCATGCCTTCATTTTTCTTCCGGACCGCGTAGTAAAGCAGCAGCCCCTGCCCCATCGATGCGGCGAGGGAGTCGATGACGACGATTTTACTCCCCGGGAACCGCTCCATGACCTCCTGAGCGGCGATCGAGCAGCTCTGGTAGGTGCCGGAAAGGCCGGAGGAGAAAGCGAGGTGGAGGATATCTTTCCCTTCTTTGACCAGCTTTTCAAAGGAACTGACGGCCTTTTCAACTGTGACCTGCGAGGTTTTGGGCATGGCCCCGTCGGCGATAGCCTGGAAAAATTCCTTTGGTGTCAGGCTGTCTTCGGCAGCACTGTCATAATCCCGGCCATTGATCGTATAGGTCAGCCCCATAAGATTGACGCCGTTTTCTTTGTAGTAGTCCCGCGGCATATCGCAGGTGGTTTCGGTGGAGAGGACATAAGGATGGTTGGACATAATAAATCATACCTTTCTGATGAAAGCGGGTGTACCGGCGGTTTTGACATGTGGGAATGAATAAAAAATCCGATGATACAGGCCGCAGAATATTCTGTCTTTATTATACCTGGAATGATGAGAAAATGCAATTCCCAGCAAACAATTTGTATAAAATCATAGCTTTGCAATAAAATAAATTGTATAGATAGACAATCTTTGCCAAAACTGGCAGTTACCCCCTTGATTTTTCTGAAAAACCGGGTAAAATAGATATTGTTAGCACTCAAAGTTAAAGAGTGCTAAACTCAAAATCGACAAAACAATCCACACATACACCAATATAGGAGGAATTGCTATGAATATCAAACCGTTGGCAGACAGAGTTGTTATTAAAATGACCGAGGCTGAGGAAGTCAGCAAGGGCGGGATTATCCTTACCGGCGCTGCAAAGGAGAAGCCTTCGATCGCGGAGGTTGTCGCCGTAGGACAGGGCGGCATGGTGGACGGCCATGAGGTAAAAATGGAACTAAAGGTTGGCGACAAGGTTTTGGTCGGCCAGTATGCCGGTTCCAAGGTCAAGTTGGACGGTCAGGAGTACACGATTGTCCGTCAGAGCGAAGTCCTGGCAATCGTTGAGTAATCCATAACGGCTGCTGAAAGTAAAATCAGAATCGAAGAGAAAGAGGTAATGTACGATGGCAAAGCAGATTATTTACGGCGAAGAAGCAAGAAAAGCGCTGCAGGCTGGTATCGATAAACTGGCGAATACGGTTAAAATCACCCTTGGCCCCAAGGGCAGAAATGTTGTCTTGGATAAGAAGTACGGCGCTCCGTTGATCGCCAACGACGGTGTTACGATTGCAAAGGAAATTGAACTGGAGGACGCTTTCGAGAATATGGGCGCACAGCTTGTCAAGGAAGTTGCAACCAAGACTAACGATGCCGCAGGCGATGGCACGACGACCGCTACCCTGCTGGCGCAGGCGTTGATCCGCGAAGGTATGAAGAATGTTGCCGCAGGCGCGAACCCGATGGTTGTCAAGAAAGGGATTGCAAAGGCTGTCGACGCTGCGGTTGAAGCGGTTGTCGCAAACTCCAAGAGCGTAGAGGGCTCTGACGATATCGCAAGAGTTGCCACCGTATCCGCAAACAACGAGGATGTCGGCAAGCTGATCGCTGAAGCGATGGAAAAGGTTTCCACCGACGGCGTAATTACCATCGAGGAGTCCAAGACGGCTGAGACGTATTCCGAGGTTGTCGAAGGGATGCAATTTGACCGCGGTTACCTTAGCCCCTATATGGCGACTGATACCGACAAGATGGAAGCAGTCCTGGACGACCCGATGATCCTGATCACCGATAAGAAGATCTCCAACATCCAGGATATCCTCCCCCTGCTGGAACAGCTGGTCCAGTCCGGACATAAGCTCCTCATCATTGCGGAGGACATCGAGGGCGAGGCTCTGACCACCCTGATCCTGAACAAACTACGCGGTGTGTTCAATGTCGTTGCGGTCAAGGCTCCGGGCTTTGGCGATAGAAGGGGAGAAATGCTCCAGGATATCGCGATCCTGACCGGCGGTCAGGTGATCACCTCCGAAGTCGGCCTAGAACTGAAAGATACCACCCTGGATATGCTGGGCAGCGCAAGACAGGTTGTTGTCAAAAAGGAAACGACAACGATTGTCGACGGCGCTGGTGTGAAGGAAGAAATCGCGGCTCGCGTCCATCAGATCCGTGCGCAGCTAGAAACCACTACCTCCGAGTTTGACAAAGAAAAGCTGCAGGAGAGACTGGCGAAGCTCGCAGGCGGTGTAGCTGTAATCAAGGTCGGAGCTGCGACCGAGATCGAAATGAAGGAAAAGAAGCTCCGCATGGAGGACGCTCTGGCTGCGACCAAGGCCGCTGTTGAGGAAGGCATCGTTGCAGGCGGCGGAACTGCTCTGATCAATGCGATCCCCGCTGTCAAGGCCTGTATGGAAACGGTCTCCGGCGACGAAAAGACCGGCGTCAGCATCGTCCTGAAAGCCCTCGAGGAGCCTGTTCGTCAGATTGCACTGAACTCCGGCCTGGAAGGCAGCGTTATCATCGACAAGATCCTCTCCTCCGGCAAGGTCGGCTACGGCTTTGACGCCTATAAGGAAGAGTACTGCGATATGATCTCCGCCGGTATCGTCGATCCTACCAAGGTCACCAGAAGCGCCCTGCAGAACGCTGCATCTGTCGCCGCCATGGTGCTGACCACCGAGAGCCTGGTTGCCGACATCCCGCAGCCCGAAGCTCCTGCTGCACCTGCCGCAGGCGGCATGGGCGGTATGTATTAATCTGAACGCTTCATCCTCCCGATATAGAAAATCCCGGCCATTGTTTTTTCCGATGGCCGGGATTTTGCGGCTTTTTGAAAAAAGCCTGGCAAAAACTTTCCTTTCCCCCTCTTCACCAGCTTTTTGAAAAAAGCTGGGCAAAAACTTTCCTGTCCCCCTCTCAGGGAGGTTGGATAAAGACGCTGCCCGGCCGCTCTGCGCGGCCGTCGGGACTTAAGATGGTTGTTTTTTTTATACTTATTTAGGCCATTTCTCCTTGCCAAAACCTGGGCAAAAGTTTTCCTGTCTTTCTCTCCAGGAGGTGGATAAAGACGCTGCCCGGCCGCGCAGAGCGGCCGTTGGGACTTAGGGAGAGTGCGCGCCCGTGTCCTTTATTTTGCTTCCCAGAGTTTGGTAAAGCGTTCATCGCCCTTTGCGAATAGCTCAACCAATTCGTCATAGGAATAGTCGGAGATATTGCCGTACATATAGTAGACGGCGTCGGGAATCTGTTCGGAGTCACCGGAAACAAGCGGCCAGGAGTTATAGCTGTCCTTCCCTCTGGCAAACTCGTCCCAAAGAGACGCAGTCATCGAAAAGATCAGGATATGCCGGTCTTCCAGCTCGATGAGCTTTGAATGGACGATATCCCAGTCGGAGCCGTACAGCTTTAGGCCGAGATCGCCGTACTCATTATAAGAAACTATGACATTGGGGCTTTCGCTGTCATAAACGACCGGATGGATTTGCCGGTTCATCCAGTAGATGCCGCCGCACAAGACCGCCAGCAGGGTGAAAGCAGCAAGAATCGAAGCGGTGATCCGTTTCCAGAGGATCAGCCGCCGGACCTGCTTGAGAGAGACGGAGGAGAGTTCTTCAATACCGGCGGCCTGTTCCGGAACAACCGGTATCGGCTTTTCGTGGTCCAGCCTTTGATACTCCGCGTTACACTGCGCACATTCCGAGAGATGCTTTTCGACAAGCGCCCGGCTATCCTTACTGCATACGCCGTCGTGATAGAGCGGCAGGAGGTCTTTGATTACGTCGCATGATAGATTCATTTGGTTCATTCTGATCCCATTCCTTCCTGTAATTTGCGTTTGGCCCGATGATAGGTAACCCGCGCCCAGCTTTCGGTTTTGCCAAAGATGGCGGCGATGTCACTGAACGAACGCTCCCCGAAGGTCCGCAGCCAGAAAACCTCTTTATACGGCTCCGGCAGCTGGTGCAAAAGGGTAAAAAGGCGGTCGGCCGTCTCCTGTTCTTCCAGGCGTTTTGGATATCCTTCCCGCCGGCGGTATCGGTACCGGCGGGCGGCTCACCGGACAGCCGTTTATTTTTCCGCTGCATCGAACAGTATACGTTTTTGGCGATCTGGCAGAGCCAGGTCTCCAGTGCGCAGTCCCCGAGAAACCGGCCGATTTTTTTCAGCGCCTGGAAAAAAGCCTGCTGGGTGACCTCCTCGGCTATATCCGGGTTGCAGGTCAGGGCAAGGGTATAGCGGAAAACGACCTGATAGTAGGCAGTATAGATCTGATCAAAATCCTGCATCCGGCAGCCCCCCTTTCGGTTCCTTTTTGCCGTTTTCATAGGTTAGACGCGGGAAAATGGGATTTGTTACAGGAAACATGAAAAAAGCACAAAGAGTTTTTTCTCTTTGTGCCCGGAAGGTTATCTTTTCTTTGTTTGGATCGGGATTTGGGCCAGGATAACGGCGGCGAAGATCAGGGCGCATCCAAAAAGCTCTTTTGCCCCCATCTTCTCGCCCAAAATTATCCATCCGGCAATGACCGAGAAGACCGATTCAAGGCTCATCAGAAGAGATGCAACCGTGGGGTTGACCCCCTGCTGGCCGATAATTTGGAGGGTATAGGCTGCACCGCAGGAAAGGATGCCGGCATATAAAATCGGGATCCATGCTTCCATCGTCATCAGAGCGGGCGCCCATGCGGTGATTCCGGCGAGGGAATGGCCCATATCGACGAAAAACATCGGGATGGCCGAGAGAAGGCCGGAGACAAGGAACTGGATACAGGACATCCGCACCCCGTCCACCAGCGGGGAAAAATGATCGATGACCAGGATATGAAGGGCAAAGCCAAGCGCGCAGAGCAGCAGCAGGATATCGGAAAATTGGAGCCGGAACGAGCCGTTCATGCACAGCAGGTACAGGCCGATCAGCGTCAGCCCGACCCCCAGCCAGATATTCCAGCCGCACCTTTTCCCCAAAAAGATTCCGAGAATCGGCACCAGCAGGATATAGCAGGCGGTCAGGAAACCGGCTTTCCCTGCAGAGGAGCCAAAGTAAATCCCCAGCTGCTGTAAATTGCTGGCGACACAAAGGATAATCCCGCAGGAGACGCCGCCGACGAGCAGCGTCTTTTTCTGTGCAGGGGTAACGGGCTTTTTGCTGGTAAGCCCTAGCTTGTCCAAAAGGGCAATGACCGGCAGCAGTACGGCGGAGCCGAGCAGGGAACGGATGCAGTTAAAGGTATACGGCCCTACGGCGTCGCCGCCTTCGCTTTGTGCGACAAAGGCGATGCCCCAGATCAGGGCGGTCAATACGAGCAGCAGGGAATTTCTTTTTTGCAGTGTATTTTTCATGCGGTTTTCGTCTCACCTTTTGATAGAATTATCCCCAGATTACAAAACAAAAGGGGTGTCCGGCGGGATCAAGCATCGTTGTCCATTCCCCGTCTCCATATTGGGTATCTGCCGGTACGGCTCCCAGCCGGATGGCTTTGGCAACGGCCATTTTCAGTTCGCCTGCATCGGAGACGCCAAAATCCAAATGGGCCATCATCTGCTGTTTTCCCGGCTCAGCGGGCCATACGGGAGGAATATACGCTGCATCGTATTGGAAAGCGATTCCCATCCCAGATTCCGATTGCAGCCGGATAAATTCATCTTCCCGGAAGGTAACCGGCCAGCCGAGCAGTTTTTGATAAAATGCAGACTCTTTTTCCAGATCGCCGCATTCAAGGATTACGGTTTTCAGTTCCAGCATCATGTACCTCCTAAAGTCTTGTGACCTTTTCCGCATTTCTTCGGCTGGTTTTTCTGCCAGATCAGCCAAAGCCCGTGCAGTACAAGGTCTTCATCATAGAGGATTTTATGGGTACAGCAGGAGATGATCGTCTGTTCCAGCTTGCCGCCGGTGGCGACAACGGTGATTTCCTCCTCCGGCTCGCCCAATTCCTCGGCAATCCGGGTGATCATCCCGTCCAGAAGGCCCGCTGTACCGTAGATCGCACCGGATTGGAGACAATGTACGGTGTTGCGGCCGATGACCGTTTCGGGGGCTTCCAGCCCTACCCGCGGCAGCTGGGCGGTGCCGGAGGCGGCTGCGTCGCGGGAAATGCGGACGCCGGGGCTGATAAAGCCGCCGATATATCGGCCTTTCCGGTCAATGACCGAAGCGGTTGTTGCCGTTCCCATATCCAGCAGTATCAACGGGAGAGGATAGCGGTCGATACCCGCAACTGCGTCGACAACCAGGTTGCTGCCCAGCTGTCCCGGATTGTCGATCAGGATATTCAGTCCGGTTTTGACGCCCGGGCCGATGAGGAGAGGTTTGTGCCCCGTGACCATTTCCATGGCGCGGGTCAGGACAAAGTTCATCGGCGGGACGACGGAGGAGATGATACAGCCTTCCAGCCGCTCTTTCGGGACGCCGTTCAGCTCCAGCATCCGGGCAAAATCAATCGCGTATTCGTCCTCGGTCTTGCTGCGGACGGTGGCGAAGCGGGAGGTGAAATAGGTCCCCCGCTTGCCAATACAGCCGATCGAGATATAGGCGTTGGAAACGTCGGCGGCCAGAATCATGTTTGTGTCTCCTTTACGATAGAAGTGTAATCAATGTTTATAAGCTGGCGGTTTACTCAGACGCTCATTTCCGGCTCTTGTGGATAAAAAGGTTGCTGACGGCCATGATGGCGGCAAAGAGGACACCGGCAATCGGCCAGACAATCCAGGTCTGCTGCCAATTATTTGTCCGGAAGCTGTAAAACAGGTAGATGGCGGTCGCAAGCAGCCAGTAAGCGGCGCTGATCGCGCTGATTATCCTGCTGCGGGCCTTTTTCTCCCGTGTGTAGTCCCCTTCCTGCAGCAGCTTTTCCATACTGGCCCAGGGAATCCCGGCGCGGATGAAGAAGAAGGTCCCCATCGCGGCTAGGACGAGCGTCAGGCAAACCATACCGACCAAAAGCAGGTCGTTTTCACTGATCGCGAGTCCGGCAAAAATCGGGATGGCGGCGAAGATGCAAAGGATCGTCCCCAGGATATTGGAGCGGGTATAAGAATCGCGGAAGGCGTTTTGCCGCTCTTTGACCATGCCGGTTACGCCGTATTCCGTTTCAATCGGCTCGGTCTCCAGGTATTCGTATTGATGGGTCTTCGAGCCGGTCGAGATAAAGACGGAGACTGCTGCGGCAACGAGCAGGAGCAGTACCGTCATGCCGATGCCGGCGGCTGCATTTTCGGACAGGGCGCAGCGTCCCGTCTCTGCGGCGGCGCCCAGGAGCAGCAGGCAGATGGGCGAAAGGATACATAAAGCGGTGGCAAAGGCAACGGGCAGAGCCGTTTTCTCTTTGACCGTGAGGAAAGCGGTCGCTTCCTCCATTGTTACGCGGCGGAGGGCGGTTTCTTCCACGGTGTTTTCCGCAGGAACTTCCTCCTCCATTTCGTCTTTTAAGAGATAGTCGGTGCTGACGCCGAAGAGCCTGGACATCTGTAGGATTTTATCCAGATCGGGGATGGATTGGGCGCCCTCCCACTTGGATACGGCCTGACGGGTTACGTTTAACTGCTGTGCCAGCTCTTCCTGGGACCAGCCGCTCTTTTTGCGCAGGGTGATGATTTTGTCTGCTAGGATCATAGTTTTCCCTCTTTTCTTTGATTCCGGCCTGTGTCCGGTGCGGCCGGTAAGGAAAGCATACCTTTTTTGGCGGTTGCATACAAGAAATTGGGACAGGGCAATCTGTCAACCGGCAGTTGCGGGCGGCATACGCGGGGTTTCTATGGCCATTTATGCTCCGCGTGTATTCTTTTGATAGAGGATCCAAAGCCCTTTGAGCAGCAGGTCGCTGTCTATCATGACCTTTTCCCGGCAATATGGCGCGATCCATCGGGACATTCCGCCGGTCATGACAACGGTAGTCTTTTCGCCGTCCGGCAGTTCCTTTTTAATCCCCCGGATAAGGCCGTCGACCATGGCAGCGGTTCCGTAGATCGCACCGCTTTTCATACATTCGACCGTATTGCGCCCGATGGCGCGGGAGGGGGCTTCCAGGCTGATGGCGGGGAGCTGGGAGGTATTCTGGGCAAGGGCCTCCTGCGACAGGCGGATACCGGGGCAGATAACGCCGCCGAGGAACTCCTTCTCCTTGTTCACGATAGAGAGTGTGGTCATTGTGCCCATGTCGACGACGATTACCGGGCAGGGGTAAAGGGAGGAGGCGGCGACGGTATCGACGATGCGGTCGCTGCCCAGGCCGTCCGGGTTTTCGACCCGGAGGGACAGCCCGGTTTTGATACCGGGACGGACAAGGATCGGGGTGCGGCCGGTGACTATCTCCGCCGCCAGCATCAGTACCTGATTGACCGGCGGGACAACGGAAGAGATGATGCCGCCGGTTAGGGTTTCGGGTGAGATTCCGTTCAGACGGAGGATGCTGCCTAGGATAACGGCATATTCGTCTTCGGTTTTGCTCCGGTCGGTGGCGATGCGGGCGGTCATATGGCACCCCTGCTCATCGATACAGCCGACGCAGATATTGGTATTGCCTGCATCCAGCGCTAAAATCATGGTTGGCATCCTCTTTTCTGTGGTATTGTTGATATGGGGAAAGGCTTTCTGCCCAGGTTTTGGCAAGGAGAAATGGCCTAAATAAGTATAAAAAAGAACCATCTTAAGGTTCGACGGCCGCGCAGAGCGGCCGGGCAGTGTCTTTATCCAACTTTCCGGAGAGGGGGACAAGAAAGTTTTTGCCCAGCTTTTTTCAAAAAGCTGGTGGAGAGGGAGACAGGAAAGTTTTTGGCCAGGTTTTGGCAAGGAGAAATGGCCTAAATAAGTACAAAAAACAGCCTTCTTAAGGTTCGACGGCCGCGCAGAACGGCCGGGCAGTGTTTTTATCCAACTTTCCGGAGAGAAAGACAGGAAAGTTTTTGCCCAGCTTTTTTAAAAAAGCTGGAAAAGCTGGGAAAGCGGCTGGCTGCCGGGACAGTCCGCCGCTTGAAGGGATATTTACTTTTGCGCGGCGGTGACGGCGCTGTTAGACTTTAAGAAGCGCATCAGCACTTTGCAGATGATCGCGGTCAGAACAGCCGCGACGATCGCTTCGGGGACGCCGTTGACGGCGACAACGCTGAGGATGAATTTGTACAGGACGTCATAGCTGACGTTCTTTGCGGCGGCGTAAGACTTGCCGAAGCAGAAGTAAATCAGCGGCATGACAAGGCTGGTATTGGTCAGCGACCCGCAAAGGCCGGCGACAGCGAGAGACGTCGTGTCCCAGAACGCTTTTTTCTCCGACTTTTTTACGAGGAGGGAAAGGCCTTTGTACACATAATATGGAACAACACCGACCAAAATCCGGGGTACGAAGCAGATAACAAGGCTCCATAGATTGCCGCCGGAATAAAAGGGCGAGAAGGTAAACGAAGTAATCGTAGGTGAGAAGGTGTTGTTCAGCAGGCTGGTCAGTCCGAAGACGCCGCCCAAAAATGCGCCCTTTTTCGGGCCGAGGAGGATAGAACCGATGATGACCGGGACGTGGATGATCGTTGCTCTGGTCACTCCCAGCGGAATATATCCGAGAAACGGGGTGAATGCCATGACGATGATGATGGCGGAAAAAAGCGCCACCTGTACCAGCGACAGGGTCGAACTCTTCATGTTGGTTTTCATATTCAGTTGTCCTTTCACGCTGAACCTGGAGCACGGCCTGCGGAGCCGGGAGCAGTATGCTGCTGTTCCATAAAAGGATTCCCTCTTTCCCGGAGAGGAATTCGTTTTGCGATGCAGAATTTTATCATGCAAAACAATTTTCTGATAGCCACAGTGACAGAAAACCGGATACAGCGCATTTTTCAGCAAGTTCATTATATACGAAACGGACAGAGATTGCAAGGGATTGCCGGAAAATGAAAAGCCGCCCTGCTAAAAGAATCAAAAGCTGTTATTCATAAATGTGGGTTGTATATTAAATGCTTATATGCTATACTTTTATCAAAACAAGCCGAAAGGCCGGATTTGATGGAGGTAGGTATGAAAATGTATAAACTGCTTGGCCCGGATGGGAAAGAATACCTGTCTGAGACGCCGGGTACTTTTGGAGGGAACAGCAGGCTGAAAATCTATGGCCGGCTGGATTGCCCCTCTGCCCTTTCAACGATTAGGCGGTTCCCGGGCAGCTATGAAAAATGCCGCGTGTTCTTTGCAGACGAAAAAACCGCGCTTGCCGCAGGGTACCGTCCATGCGGGAACTGCCTGCGGGCCAAGTATCGGGAATACAAAGAGGATCCGCAAAAATACAGAGGAAAGTTCGGCCTGTAGCAGAGAGCGAAAACGGCTGAAAAAACGGTGGTCAGACGAAAATGCCTGGCCACCGTTTTTGGTTTATCCTTTTACTATTTTCTTGATAACGCCGAAAAATCTTCTTTTTGGGTCAATAAGTCCCGCCAGCCTTTGGCCAGCGGAAAAAATTCGACGGAGGCTTTTGTGACCTGCGCGGCATTGATCATCTCGGTAAACTGCCGGTCGGTCACCCATTTTGCGTCACAGGTTTCCTCCCGCTGCAAAACAACCGTTTCAATCGGAACGTCCTTAAAAAACATCCAGCAGTCAAAATATACGCCGCTGATCCGTTCCCTGGAGCCAAGGAAAATCGGACGGCTTCGGCTGACATCGACCCCGACCTCCTCGTGAAGCTCGCGGATAATGGCGGAAAGGCTGTCTTCCCCAGCCTGCTTGGCCCCGCCGGTCGTCTCCCATAAAAATGGGCTGCTCTTTTCGGCACAGCGGCGGGAGATCAAAAACTCCCCCTTTGCATTTACGACCCAGCCTAAAACGACAATGTGATAAAAGCCTTCCGGGCGCTTTTCCCCGCGCAGAAGGGTTTTGCCGGTGGGGACGCGGTTTTTGTCCAGCAGATCCCACTGTTCGCCCGAAAGGGGCTTTGCAAAATGTTTCCCGGTTTTCCCCATATCAGCCACCAAACAGCGTCACAAGGGAAGAAGCAATGAGCATCACAAGATAAATGACGATAAAAACAACCGTCGGCCAAGAGGATACGGCTGCGCCAACCTGAGAAGAGAGCCGCATATCCGGGCTGCGCCAGCGGAGAATAGCGGAAAAGTGGCGGCCGTAGTATATCCAGAAAATCGCCAGAATACCAATAAAGATCGCGCTCTCGACAATCAGGAAAACAAGGCTCCATACCTCATCCAACGGCGCCAGGTAATCTGTCAGCATCGCCAGGGAATTATTGAGGATGTGGCAGCAGATGGCCGGTACCAGCGAATCGGTGCGGATGGTCAGCATGGCCAGGTAAAGCCCTACCAGCATCGGGACACACAGCTGCACCAGGTTCATGTGATATAGGGTAAACATCAGCGCCGTAAATACGGCGGCGAAGGAAACGCCGTGCTTCTGCAGGCTCCGCAGCATGAATCCCCGGAAGATCAGTTCTTCCATGACCGGCCCCAGGACACAGACATATAAATTGATCAGGACGGTTTCGAAAAGGGTATAGTCGGTTGTGGAAAAATCAGGCGAATAATACGGGAACTGGATGGCATTTAATACATTCAGCTCGAGAATGGCCAGTATCTGCCCGATCATCGAAAAGCCGATCCCGGCGACCGCCGCAAAAAGGATCCATAATACCCGCGGCATATGCCGGCTGGCCGTTAGGTCGGCGCCGGAAGTAGGAACCGTGTATCCGGAGCGGCTGCTGTCCGGGATAACCGGGCGGCCGAACAGCCGCTTAAACGAGATTCGAGTCATCAGCCGCAGATAAATGACGGCGGCGATATCCCCGATGATTACCGGCAGATAAGAGGTCAAAAGATCGTAAAAACCGCTGCTCATCCCAAAGTAGGTGTTATCCGGGAACTGGAAGCCGTTTCGCCAAAGCTCAATGCGGGGAGCAAGGGCAAAGTCAATCAGCAGGCTGATGCCAAATGCGGCAATATATTCTACGACAAATAGGATCAGCAGGGCGGGCACAAGCCGCCGGACCGTTGATTTCAGATACTCTTTGGTCGTTAGAAAAGGAAACGTGTACGGCCCGAAGCCTTGGGAAGACCGCCAGGTGGTTTGGGCGGGGTCAACCGGCCCGTTTTTCCAGCTGCCCCTGGCGTACGTCCGGTTCTCCCGGCGGATCCCGGACCACTGCCCTGCTCTGGACGGGTCGGGGACGTGCTCGTCATGAGGGGGGGAGGTTTGTTCCGGCGCGGCGCCGCTGCCGTCGGGAGCAGACCCGATGTCTTCCAGATCCTCCGGAACGGGGTCTTGTTCCCACTGTCCGTTGTAGTTTTGATTCATGCCAATATCCTCCGAACAAAAATGATATAAATATAACGCTGCAACTCTACTTTGTATTATAAGATAAAAACGGCAGATTTTCAACGTCTGCCGTTTGGTTTTTGAAAAAAGCTTCTGTTTATTTGCGGAAATGGGGCTTATAAGGCCAAAAACGCGGCGATAATCGGGATGGTGAGGACCGAAAGGACGGTCGAAACGAGGATGTTCCGGGAAACCACTTCGGTATTGCCGCCGCACCGGCTGCACATCATCAGCACCATCGACCCGACCGGCATGGCCCCCGAAAGGACGGCGACGCCGGTATAAAAGGAATCAATCTGCAAAAGCCTGCAAACCCCGAGGATCAACAGCGGGATAACAAACAGACGGAAGGCGGAAAAGATATAGCAGCGGATGTCCTTGAGGGACTCCTTCAGCGGGTACATGGCGACCGTTGACCCCAGCACCAGCATCGACAGCGGCGAGGTAACCCCACCGACCATATCGCAGGTATCGATTACGATCTGCGGCAAAGGCAGGCCGGTCAAAAAGAGGAACAACGCTAAAAGGGCCATGATGAACCCGGGAGTCAGGATGGCGCGGAAGTCCAGCTTGGGTTTGCCGTCTCCGCCGGATTTACCGCTTCCCAGGCGGAGAACGGCGTACGTATAGATAAACAGGTTATAGGGAAAATTAAGGATCGAGTTATAAAAGACAGAACCTGTCCCGTAAATGGACTGCATGACGGGAATCCCCATAAACCCGTTGTTGGAGAAAACCATCATACAGGCGTTTTCCCCGCGGTTTTCTTTCTTGAAGAACGGCAGCCGCGCCGCCAGCTCGCCGAACAGGATGAGGGCTATGTACATACTGAATCCGCCCAGCAGAACCGGGAGAATGGACAACCGGCTAACGCTGTCGTCCAATCCGTAAACCGAGCTGATGATCAGCATCGGGGTCGTCACCGTGACGATCAGGTTGGAGAGGGTTTGATTGGACTCAGCATCCAGTATATGGACCTTGTTCAGGATAAACCCCAGCACCAATATCAGCAGCAGCTTGATCATCGTTTGAAAAATTACCAGTACATCCAAAGGATGACCCTCCTTTTTATCCGACTGAAAATATTATAGCATAGCTTTTGAAAGGGTACAAGGAGGTTTTGAAAGATTGATTCCGGATATGCACAAAAGAAAAATCCTCCCGGCCGCAAAAGATGGCGCGCCGAGAGGATTTTTATCTCAGTTTTGCGGGCTTTCGGTTTCTTCGCTGGAGGGAGTGATCTCTTCACCGGTGCTATCCGCCGGGTCGCCGTCGTCCAGGCCGAGAAGCAGGGCCGGGTCAATCCAGCTGCCGTCCTTTTTGATGCCCAGATGGAGATGGGAGGCTTCAGACGCTTCAACCAGAGAGGAGTTGCCGATCTGGCCCAAAGCCTGGCCGGCGGTCACGCTGTCCCCCGCCTGGACGGAGATCTGGTCGCCCAGGCCGTAGTAGTAAGCGGTATAATCGCCGTAACCGATCACAACCGTATTGCCCCAGCGGGCGTCGTTGGTCACCGATTCGACCAGCCCGTCGGCGATGGAGACGACGCTGTCCCCTTCCTTTGCGGCAAAATCAATGCCGTCATGGGTGCGCCATTCGCCGAGGGTTTTGGATTTCACCAGTTCCCCGCAGCTGAAGGGCTGGGTTACAGCCCCGCTTGTCCCGACGGGCAGGACAAAGCTGGTGGGGGTAGAAGGGGTGGAGACAGAGGCGGAACCGGTCGCCGCGGCATCTTCGGGGATTTCGGCCGATGCGGCGGAATCCGTTTCCGGCCGCTGCGCGGTCTGTGTCTCATCCGGTGCGGCAGGATTTTCCGCAGCTTCGGAAGAGCCTATATCGGCAGTCTGTTCTTTACCGGCGTCCCCGTCCTTTTCGTAGGTGATGACAAAGTTTTCGGTTTTCGGGATATTTTCCTGGGAAACATCGACCGGGGTGTCTCCGGCGGAAGGCTCTGCCGGGTGCTTTGTATCGTTTTCCGCAGTCACCGACGGGGGGACACTGCTGTCTCCACTGCTGATCGGCAGTTCGGAGCTGGCGAGCCAGCCTACGGCACCGATGGCCGCGGCGCTGACCGCGACGGCCAGATACAGGCCCATCATCTGGTGGCGGCGGCTTTCTTTGGCGGAGGAGCCGGAAGAACCTCTGGTAGAGCTGGTGTTGTTGGTTCCGGAGGCCGGTTTTTGATGGGCGCTTTGGGTGGCAAAAATCGTGTTTTCGGCCTTAATCTCCTCTTTATTGCCGGTATAGCCGTTGGAATAACGGGTATAGCTGCCAAATTCCGCGCCGGTACAGCTGCCGGTATCATTCTGCTCGTCCAGGCCGCTGAGCGGGTCGGTGGACAGGTCTACCCGGGCGTTATCCGACATCAGAGGAATGTCCGGGTCTGTCTCCCGCATATTCTGGGCATTGGGGGAGGTCGCGCTGTCATAATGGGTGCCGTAAGGGAAACGCTCGTTTACTTTGCCTGCGGAGGAGGAGGGCTGGCCGCCCTCGGAGGAAATATATGTTTGATTATTATTTGTGCGTGGGTCTTTCATCTGGAAACACCGATCCTTTCTGTATTTCGCAAAATCCCGGCGGGTTTGGATTTGGCAAAGTTGCCGGGAGAAATTTTCTTTCAACAGCAGTTTTTCCGTTTTGCTCATTTTTATACAGCAATTTGGCGCCGATGTCAGGATTTTGTTTTGAGAGAAAGAATATTTTTGATTTTCAGGCTTATCCTGTCCCAGAGAAACAGGTGTATTTCCTCTACAGGCATATTCAATATGCCCAAAGGGAGGGCAAAAAGGTTATGCACTTTAACTTGATATTAGGTCAAAGTAACAAAATGAATTTGAAAATTTTGAAATCTTGCAAAAAATCGACAAACTTTTATCAAGCAGCCTTAAAATCGCGGTTTTGTCCTTGAAAAATGCAAAATTCTGTAGTATAATATGCAGCAACACACCGTTAGGGCTTGGTTTTGGAAAAATAAAACAGGCGCCTTTTGGCGGTTTAAATTTTTACGGCGGCAGGCAAAGGATGCGCTTATGTCAGCTTGCTGTCAGTCTATTTGGAGGTATATCGCTATGAGCAGAGTGTACAATTTCAGCGCAGGACCCTCGATGATGCCCGAAGCCGTACTAAAAAAAGCGGCTGCGGAGATGCTGGACTATCAGGGCAGTGGACAGTCGGTAATGGAGATGTCCCATCGATCTAAAACCTACCAGTCTATCATCGACGGATGCAGTGCCCTGCTCCGCGAGGTCATGCAGATCCCCGATAACTACGAGATCCTGTTTTTACAGGGCGGCGCTTCGACCCAGTTTGCGATGATTCCCTTAAACCTGGCGACGAAGACCGGGAAAGCGGACTATGTCCTGACCGGGCAGTGGGCCAAAAAGGCGGCTGCGGAGGCAAAGCTACTGCTGGGCGAGGAGAACGTAAACATTGTCGCTTCTTCTGCTGACAAGACCTTCTCTTATATTCCGAAGCTGGATAAAGCGAAATTTAATCCCACCGCGGATTATTTCTATATCTGCATGAACAACACGATCTACGGAACCAAATTCCCGGAGATTCCGGAAACGGGCGATGTGCCGCTGGTTGCCGATATCTCCTCGATGGCGCTGTCCCAGCCGCTGCCGGTAGAAAAGTTCGGGATCCTGTATGCGGGCGCCCAGAAGAATATGGGCCCGGCGGGCCTGACGGTCGTCATCATCCGCAAGGATCTGATCAGTGAAAATGTCCGTCCCGGCACGCCTACGATGCTGCGGTTTAAGACCCATGCCGATAACGGCTCGATGTACAACACCCCGCCCTGCTATTCGATCTATATGTGCGGGCTGGTGCTGGAATGGATCAAAAACGAGATCGGCGGTTTGGATAAGATGTATGAGCTGAACCAAAAAAAGGCAAAGCTGTTCTATGACTATCTCGACAGCTCCAAGCTGTTTCAGGGTACGGTTGAGAAAGGCTCCCGTTCGCTGATGAATATCCCGTTTGTCACTGGCAATGAGGAATTGGACACGAAGTTTGTAAAGGAAGCGACGGCGGCCGGTTTTGTCAACCTGAAAGGCCACCGCACGGTCGGCGGTATGCGCGCTTCGATTTACAACGCGATGCCGGTGGAGGGCGTTGAAAAGCTGATTGCCTTCATGAAGGATTTTGAGGCCAATAACGGCTGATTCTGCTTTCGTATCAGAAAGGATAGATTGTGATGTATCAGATTCAAACACTGAATAAAATCTCGCCCATCGGCCTGGAAAGGTTTGACCGGGCGAAATATACCTGGGGCGATGAGCCGGCCGCGCCGGATGCGGTTTTGGTGCGCTCCGCTTCGATGCACGACATGGAGTTTCCGTCCTCCCTTCTGGCGATTGCCAGAGCGGGAGCGGGCGTCAACAATATCCCTACGGAGAATTGTGCCCGCAAGGGGATCGTGGTATTCAACACCCCCGGCGCCAACGCCAACGCGGTAAAGGAGATTACCCTGCTGGGGCTGCTGATGTCCTCCCGTAAGGTCGCCGACTCGATGGAATGGGTCAAGACCTTAAAGGGCAGCGGCGACGAGGTCAGCAAAAAGGTCGAAAAAGGAAAAGGCGCGTTTGTCGGGCCGGAAATCCAGGGCAAAAAGCTGGGTGTCGTCGGCCTGGGCGCAATCGGCGTGCTGGTCGCCAATGCAGCGGCGAAGCTCGGCATGACCGTTTACGGATACGACCCGTACCTGTCGGTGGACGCAGCCTGGTCGATGTCTTCGTCGATTCTGCACGCGACCAGCCTGAAGGATATCTACGAAAACTGTGACTATATCACCCTGCACCTGCCCTGCAACGGCGAGACAAAGGGCATGATCAACGCTTCCTCGATTGCGACGATGAAGGCGGGCGTGCGGCTTTTAAACTTTGCCCGCGGGGAATTGGTCGTATCGGATGACCTGCTGGAGGCGGTCGCGAGCAAGAAGATCGCCTGCTACGTCACCGACTTCCCGTCGGATGATATGATCGGCGTCGAGAATATCGTGGCCTTCCCCCATTTGGGCGCGTCTACGCCGGAATCGGAGGATAACTGCGCGGTTATGGCGGCAAATGAGCTGATGGATTACCTGGAAAACGGCAATATCACCCATTCGGTCAACCTGCCGAACCTGAGCCTTCCCCGCAGCGCCGGGATGACAAGGGTCTGCGTCATCCATCTCAATGTCAGCGGCTTAATCAATAAACTGACTGCCGTTATCTCGGACGGCGGCGGCAACATCGAGAATATGATCTCCGGCTCCCGGAAGGAATTTGCTTATACAATGTTTGACCTGAGCGGCACCATGCCAGCGGATCTTGCCGCAAAGCTGGATGAGATTCCGGATGTAATCCGCAGCCGTGTGATTTGAGATCTACCCGCAAAATGAATCGGAAAAAGGGAAATGCTGTCGGCTAAGACCGGCAGCATTTTTGTTATTCCCAGATATCCCTGTCAAAATCACTGGTTTTCCTCGCCTTTCCCGATGCAGCCGGTTCCGTATTCTGCAGGAACGGGACCTCGTCCGGGCTGCGGAGCGGGCGGTCCGGCAAAGGCTGCACGGAAGAATCGGGCGTATCATCCGGAGAGACGGGGGCTTGAGCCTGCGGGGCGGATACGGGTTCTTCCCCGACTGCCGTCTTTTTCCGGTTCAGCTTCCGCGCGATATAAAATAGGAAGGAGGTGGCCAGCGTCGTGGTCGGGATGGTGAACACGATCCCGATGCTGCCGGCGAGGGCCTGGAGCACCTCGCTTGTAATCATTTCGACACTAAGTACTTGCTCCAAACTGTTATAATAGGTCATAAAGAGAAGGGTTACATGAAGCCCGGAACCGATATAGGCCAGTACCAGCGTATTGGACATCGTGCCCATAATGTCCCGGCCAATTGTAAAGCCGGAGCGCATCAGCTCCAGGGCGCGGATGTCCGGGTTTTTTCGGTACAGCTCGGTCAGGGAGGACGCAATATCCATCCCGACGTCCATCGTGGCCCCGACCGCGCCGATGATAATGGCGGCAAAAACTATGCCCTTCAGGTCAATGGGGTGCTCCTCGTTGATAAAGAGCAGCATCATCGAGTCGTCGTCGACAATGCCAGTCATATGCAGCCGGTATTCGCTGATAATCGTAATCAGCCCGGCAATCAGCACGCCGCCGATGCAGCCGATGGCCGCGGCAAGGCTCTTAATTCGCCATCCGCTGACCAGGGCGAGGGTCATGATGATCGTGAAAAGGCAGATGAGGATCGCAGTCCAATAGACATTGTACCCGGCGGCAATCAGCGGGATTAGGACGGCGAAAATCGCCAGGCAGGTGAGCCCGAGGGAGAGGATGGTCCGGATGCCCTTCATACCGCCGAAGACCAGCACCAATAGGACAAACAGAATGCCCAAAAGATACAGCCAGTTGCTGCGGACGTGGTTGGCGGTAAACCATTGGCTTTCGCCGTAATCATTTTCTCCCTGATAAACAAACAGCTTATCCCCGACCCCGCAGGGCTTGTCGAGGGTAAGGGTCATTGTATCCTGTACCTGGGTGATGAGGATGCGCTCCCCCTTTTGCGGGCCGTTTAAGAGCGTCCCGTAGCAGACGGTGCGCCGCTCGGTAACGGAGCCGGAGGTCTGGCTGTAAATATCGGTGGAGGAAATCACCTCTGTGATCCGGGCGCGGTATTGGACGGCTCCGACGCCGCCGACATTTTGGCCCAACACGGTCCCGTTTTGGGTCGCGAGACGGTAACCGAAGAGAATGAACAGGACGCTGAGCAGGACGGTGATCACATAGAGGATCCGGTCGGCACGGGTAGAGGGCTCCCCTTTTAGATAAAGGCGGAAAAAGCTATGTTTTGGTTTCATGAAAAAATCCTTTCTGAAGGCTTGGGGAATCGGATTCTGCTTAACTTGATTATAGCACAGCCTGCAAAAGAAAAACAGGATGATTTTATGAATTGCAGGCGGTGGATAGACCGAAGGGGGATATTTGATCGGGGAAATTTTACCCTCTGGGCGGATGGCTTTCGGCCGTGGCCGTATAATGGTGTAAATTGAAAAATGAATGAGCCAAAGGCTCAAC
>CAYWRQ010000017.1:0-28226 GCA_964460915.1 uncultured Oscillospiraceae bacterium | reverse complement strand
TTCTTATTATAGCACATTTGAAAATAAAATCTTCCGGTTTTAAAAAACTTTTCAGGAATTTTATGTCGAATTTAAAATGCGATCCTAAATCCGGCATCATAGGAAGATGGGCGTCTTTTATGTATAGTCGCATCCGTCCTTTGTAAAAAACGGCTGAAGAAATGTAAAAAAAGCTGGAAAGCCCTTTTCAGAATGATAAAAAAAAGGTATAATAATGCTGAACAACCTGTTTTCCTGACGAAAAAAGAAATCATTTTTTACAGATGACTGCCCCGTATACAAAGGGGTGCGCGGGCGGAGATCAATCGGCGGAAAGCCGGTAAATTGTTACTTGGAGGAATGGGCCATGCGGAAAGTAAAAGTCAACATTTGCGGCAGAACGTTTTGTCTCTGCACAGAGGAAAGCGAAGAATATGTCACAAGCTTAGCGGAAAATTTAGACGGGAAGATTAATCAATTTATGGAGGATAACCCCGGCACCTCGGTGCTTTCCGCCGCAATTATGACGGCGCTTGAGCTGACCGACGACGCAAACCGCAATGAAGGCGACGCCGACAATTTCCGCGTACAGCTAAAGCAATACGCGGAAGAAGCGGCTTCCGCAAAGACGATGGTGGATAAGCTGCGCCGGGCGGTAGAAGGATTGGTGCAGGAGAATCGGAAGCTGAAAAGCGATCTTGAACTGCTGACGCTGCGGGATCAGGTGGAGCAGAATACAGCTGCCGCCGGTATGGATAAAGAGCGCGGGCGGGGTGCTTCTGCGGCTAAATAATAGATGATCTGCTGCAATATCCTAGGGGTTGCAGCAGTTTTTCTGTAAGGGAAATTCCGCGGGGAAAGGAACGCTCATTTCGGATGAAGAAAGAAAGATTTTCCCGGCTGGAGGTTTTGGCCCCGGCCGGTTCGATGGATGCGCTGATCGCCGCAGTCCGCTGCGGGGCGGATGCGGTCTATCTTGGGCAGAAGAATTTCAGTGCCCGCAAAAACAGCCAGAACTTCGATGAGGAGAGCCTTACCGAGGCTGTCCGCTATGCCCATCGCTGCGGGGTCAAAATCCACCAGGCGCTGAATATCCTCGTTTTTGAGCAGGAGCTTGCGGCCTTAAAGGAATGTATCCGGGCGGCGGTCCGGGCGGGCGTCGACGCGATGATCGTCCAGGACTGGGGAGCCACGGCGCTGGTGCGGGAATATGCGCCGGATATGCCGCTGCACGCCTCCACCCAGATGGCGATCCATTCCCCGGCGGGGGCAAGGCTGGCGGAGGAGCTGGGATTTTCGCGGGTCGTATTGGCCAGGGAGCTTTCCCAGGAGGAAATCCAGCGGATTGTCCGGTCGACGCCGCTTGAAACGGAAATCTTTGTCCACGGCGCCCACTGTATGTCTATTTCCGGACAGTGCTATCTGAGCGCCGCCATCGGCGGAAAGAGCGGCAACCGGGGACAGTGCGCCCAACCCTGCCGCCTGCCCTTCGGGGCGGGGAGCGAAGGGATGCGGAAATGCGTCGGCGAAAACGTCCTGTCGCTTAAGGATATGGACCTGACGCTGCAGCTGCGGGAAATCGAGCAGATGGGCGTTACCTCGATCAAGATCGAGGGGAGGATGAAGCGCCCGGAATATGTGGCGGCATCGGTCACGGCCTGCCGCCAGGCGCTGCGGGGGGAAGTCCCCGACCTCGATACCCTCCAGGCGGTCTTTTCCCGCAGCGGTTTTACCGACGGCTATTTTGCCGGGAAACGGGATAAGACGATGTTCGGTTTCCGCACCAAAGAAGATGTGACGGCGGCCGGGGACGTTTTTGGCAGCCTTCGGAACCTCTATCATAAACAGACCCCGCTGGTGCCCATCGGGATGTCTTTTACAATGGAGAAGGATGCGCCGGTATCACTGACCCTGTCGGATGGGGAGCGGGAGGTCACAGCAGAGGGTGCACCGCCGGAACGGGTTTCGGAGGGCAGCCGCCCGGCTGATAAAGAATATGTCCTGCGGTCGCTGGAAAAGCTCGGCGGCACGCCCTATTATGCGGATGAGGCCCTTTCGGATATCCGGATCGGGGAGAATTTGATGGTGCGGGCGTCTGCGCTGAATGCGCTGCGCCGGGAGGCGGTGGAGAAGCTCGACCAAGAGCGGGAAACGTCTGTCCGGCGGCATTTTGCCGATGGGCCGTTGCCGGTGTTCCCCACCCGGCAGATAGGCGGTGAACCGGCCCTCTGGGGAAAGTTTGCGGATCGCTCACAGCTTTCGGATGAGGCGGAGCAGTCCCTTGATCGGATCATCTTGCCGGCTGTGCAGGTCAAAAAGCTGCTGGAAGAAAATCCCGGCTGGGAGATCAAAGAGAAGCTCCTTCCGGTACTCCCCCGGTTCACCTTTTCGGAGGAGGGGTGCAAAGAACTGCTGCGGGAGCTGAAAACGCTTGGCTGCGCCGGGCTTTACTGCGAAAGCGGCGCCCATATGATGATGGGGAAGGAATATGGCTTTACCCTCTACGGCGGCCCCTATCTCAACCTCTCAAACCCCGTGGCGCTGGCCCAGGCGGAAAAGCTGGGGCTGTCCGGTGCTGTGCTGACCCCGGAAGGGAAGCTGGCGCAGCTTTCGGCGCTCTCCCGGAAATCGGGGATCCCGGCCGGCATCTATGCCTATGGCCGTATGGCGCTGATGGCGGTGCGCAACTGCCCGGTCCGGGCGCAGATCGGCTGCAAAAACTGCGGGCGCAAAGGTCTTTTGGTCGACCGGATGAACGTAAAATTTCCGGTGCGCTGTGATAAAATGGAAAACAACCTGTCCCCGGACAACGCGGTCAGTTTGATACTCAACAGCCTTCCGCTGTCGATGACGGACAGGCAGGAGCAGCTGCGGGGTTTTGACTTTGCACTTTTAGACTTTACCGTTGAGTCTGCCGCAGAGGTGAAAAAAATCCTCGGCCATTGGCAGGAGGGTTCCCCTCTCCCGGAATATACGCGGGGTTTGTATACCAGAGGAGTTTTATAACGGGTATAGAATGATTTTGGGGAAAAGTCAGTTGAAAAGGTGGAAAACATAGGCCAAAAGTGGAAAAATCGACCGTTTTCGCGGGGGAAATTGCCATTCAAAGATAGTTTTCCACCATGGGAATATGAAGAAGAAACGAACAAAGAATGAAAACGGATTTTATGGGTTTTTATCACCTAAACGGTATGGATAGGGAAGAAGCGGCCGGCTATGGACCAGGGAGGGAAAAATGAACGATATTTTCATCAGGCTTGAAACGGAAAAAGATTACCGGCAGGTGGAGGAAATGCACCGCCGGGCTTTTTGGAACCTCAGCGTACCGGGATGCAATGAGCACTACCTGGCCCATATCCTGCGCAGCCACGCGGATTTTATCCCGGAGCTGGACTATGTGGCCGAGATAGACGGGCAGGTGGTCGGGGATGTCATGTATACAAAGTCGAAACTGGTCGATGTTTCCGGTCATGCAAAAAACATTGTGACCTTTGGGCCGGTCAGCGTAGAGCCTGCCTATCAGAGAAAGGGCGTTGGGAAGGCTTTGCTGGAAAAATCCTTTGAAACGGCGGCCCGGATGGGATACGGGGCGATTGTGATTTTCGGGAATCCCGATAATTATGTGGCAAGGGGCTTTAAGAGCTGCAAAAAATATAATGTTTGTTTAGAAGGGGATGTATTCCCCGCCGCTTTGCTGGTCAAAGAATTAGAGCCAGGCTTTTTTGACGGGACGAGGTATTATTTTTATGAGTCCCCCGCATTTGAAATAAACGATCAGGACGCGGAGGAGTTTGACCGGGGCTTTGCGTACATGGAGAAAAAGTTCCAGCCAAGCCAGGAAGAATTTTATATCCACAGTCATTCGGTGATCCGGTGAGCTGCGGCTGAACGCCCCTATGGATATAGGGATAAAATCGGTATACGCGAAATGCGCGAAAGGAGAAAACGATGATTTTAGAGACGGAAAGATTATGTCTGCGGGAGATGGTCCCATCCGATTATGAGGCGCTGAGCAAAATTATGCAGGATAAGGACGTTATGTACGCCTATAACGGCGCTTTCACAGAAGAAGAAACGCGAGGATGGCTGGAGCGGCAGTTTGCCCGGTACCGGGAATATGGGTTTGGTCTATGGGCGGTCGTCCTGAAAGAAACTGGGGAAATGATCGGACAGTGCGGGCTTACGATGCAGCCCTGGAAGGATAGCCAGGTTTTGGAAATCGGCTATCTGTTCCAAAAGGCCTATTGGCACAAGGGGTATGCAGCTGAAGCGGCAAGAGGATGTAAAGAATACGCTTTTCACAAGCTGGGCGCCGATGAAGTCTGCTCGATCATCCGGGATACGAATACCGCGTCGCAGAATGTGGCTCTGCGAAACGGCATGACGGCCGTAGATAGCTGGGTCAAGCATTTCCGGGGCGTGGATATGCCGCATATCCGGTACCTGGTGAGACGGACGGAAAATCACAGCACAGGAGGAAATTTTAATGATCATCAGGATCATGCTGGCTGTTCCAAAGAGAGGGGATAGCATTGGCGAGCTTACCAGGTTTTTGAAACAGGAGAAAGCAGACCTGTACGTTTTTCCCGAAGGATTTTTAGACAGCGATACGATTGATCAGGGGCTGGATATCATAAAGTCGGCCGGCCGCTATGTGATAACAGGATATAAGGATTTGACAAGGAGAGGCCAGCAAAAAGCACTCGTCATTGATGCGGGAAAGATTGTCGGTAGCTATACCAAATGTATCCTTACACAAGGCGAAAAGCAAAAGGGAAAAGAAGCCGGAGAAAAAATACATTGTGTAGATACAAAATTCGGAAAGATTGGGATTCCGATCTGCTATGAAGTCCATTTCCCCGAAGTTTCGAGAATTATGGCAAGGGAAGAACCGGCCTTACTGCTTAATCTTATTGGCACAGGAATGTATCATGAACTACAGTATGCGCAATGGACGGCATTGGCCAAGGCAAGAGCCATTGAAAACGAGATTACACTATTGGGATGCTCGCATTTTGATGGAGATATTCCGCTGGCATATGCTTATCTGCCTTCCGGAGAGTGCGTCTGTGAAAAGAAAAATGAGTATGGAGCTTTTGCAGTTGTGGTCGATTTGGATGAAGGCAAAAGGAAGGCAATCGGATATTGGCATGACAGGGTTCCGAAGTTATTTGCACCGTTAAGTGAATAAGCAAGGTAACGAATTTGTCAATAGGAGATGCTATTCTATCCAATAAATTCAGGAAGGAATCAATCTATGGAAATCTATTTTCAGAAACTGCGCCCGGATGCGGTGATCCCGTCGAGGGCTACGAGAGAAAGCGCGGGCTTTGACCTGTCGGTCTGCTGCGATGAGCCGGTAGAGATTGCGCCGGGAGAAACGGTGCTGATGCATATCGGCGTGGCGGTCGTGCTGCCTTCCGGTACCGCCGGGATGGTTTATCCCAGAAGCGGGCTGGCTACGAAGCACGGTATCGCCCTCGCCAACTGCGTCGGCGTCGTCGACAGCGATTACAGGGGGGAACTGATGGTGCCTCTGCATAATCACGGCAGGAAACCCTTTACCGTCCAGCCGGGCGACCGGGTCGCGCAGATGGTTGTCACGCCGGTTTTACAGCCGGAGGTGGGCGAAATCCCCATGGGTGAGCCGCTGCCGGAAAGCGAGCGGGGGACAGGCGGATTTGGTTCGACGGGTATATCGGAGGATGCAAACAAATGAAAAAGACGCTTATTTTTCTGATGTTTTTGTTGGCAGGGCTGATCATGGGGTCGGTGCTGACCCGGGTCGCCGCAGATGTGAGCTTCCTCAGCTGGCTCTGCTGGGGGGATTCGATTGGCTTCGGATATCCCGACGCGGTGACGCTCGATCTGTCGGTTATCAAGCTGAATTTGGGGCTGTATATCGAATTAAACGTTGCCCGGCTGATCTGCCTGATTGCGGCTATGGCGGCGTATCTGCACTGGGGCAGAAAGCTGTGAGGAGAGTGTGGCGCAGGAGATGAAGTATATCCTTGGCTCCGGTTCCCCGAGGCGGAAAGAGCTGCTGGGGATGGTATTGCCGGAATTTACAGTCTATCCGTCTCATTTTGACGAAAGTACCTTGATGACCGCCGGGCTGTCGGCGGAAGAAACGGTGGAGGCCCTCTCCCAGCATAAGGCGTTGGATGTATATAATACTCTTTGTAATGAGTATACAAAGAGTAATATTCCGTTCTGCGTCATCGGCGGAGACACGGTTGTCGTCTCGCCGGACGGGGAGATCATGGGAAAGCCGGCCGGTCGGGCGGACGGGTTTCGGATGCTGCGGGCACTGTCCGGCGCGACCCACCGGGTGATCACGGCGGTGTCCATCCTGGCCCGGATGGAAAGCGGACAGGAGCGGGAAAAGGTCTTTTCAGTGACTACGGAGGTGACCTTTTATCCGCTGTCCGATGAGGAGATCGAGCGGTACCTTGATTCGGGGGAGCCTTTTGACAAAGCGGGCGCCTATGGCATTCAGGGCCTCGGCGGGCTGCTGGTCGAGAGGATAAACGGCGATTACAATAACGTTGTCGGCCTTCCGGTGGCAAGGCTGTACCGGGAACTTTGTATGTTAATGAATAATGAATAGTGAATAATGAATAATTCAGGTTGGTTTTCTTCGAAAACCTTCGATTTGAATTTTTGCTGTCATGAGAAGGCTATAAATCCATTCTTTGTCAGAAAGAGGGGGCAGGCAGAATGTTTTTTTCGAAAGATATCGGGATTGACCTCGGAACGGCCAATACCCTTGTGTACATGAAGGGGCACGGAATCATCATCCGCGAGCCGAGCGTTGTAGCGGTTGACGTCCATACAGACAAGGTGCGCTGTGTCGGCCAGGAGGCCAAAGACGTAATCGGGCGCACGCCGGATTCGGTGGCGACGGTGCGGCCGCTGCGGGACGGGGTGATTGCCGACTTTGATATTACGATCAGTATGCTGGAGGACCTTATCCGGCGGGCGACGGGCAACAGCTTTCTGGTGCGTCCGCGGGTAGTGATCTGTGTCCCGTCAGGCGTCACCGGCGTCGAGCGCAGGGCTGTCCGGGATGTCACCGAACAGGCCGGCGCGCGGAAGGTGTTGGTCATAGAGGAGCCGATGGCGGCGGCGCTGGGCGCAGGTCTGCCGGTATCCGAGCCAACCGCGTCGATGATTGTCGATATCGGCGGCGGGACAAGCGAGGTAGCGGTGATTTCCCTCGGCGGCATTGTCGCGTCCCGCAGTGTACGGGTCGGCGGCGACCGGTTTGATACGGCGATTATTTCCTACGTACGGAAGAATTTCAATCTTCTGATCGGGGAGCCGACGGCAGAGCAGATTAAAATCCAGATCGGCAGCGCCGTACCCCTAAACGGCGAGGGCGAAAGCGAGCTTTCGATGGAGGTCAAGGGCCGAAACCTCCTGACTGGCCTGCCGCAGCTCATCCATATCACTTCCCAGCAGGTACGGCAGGCCCTAGCAGATCCGCTGGCAGAAGTAGTCGAAGCAGTACATTATACCCTCGAACGGACTCCCCCGGATCTATCCGCAGACATTATCGACAGGGGAATTACCCTGACCGGCGGCGGTGCCTTGCTCAGAGGGGTTGACCGCTTAATCCACGAAGCCACCAGTATGCCGGTGCGGCTCGCTGACAACCCGCTGGACTGCGTAGCAGTCGGCGCCGGTCTGGTTCTGGACAACCTCGACGCCATGGCCGACGCCCTCAGCGAAGAAGACGTCCCGAAATACAACCAATAAGAGGTTACGGCGGCTTTTCCCGCTTTTTTCAAAAAGCTGGAGATATTAAATCACATCCTTATAAAAAAGAGGTGAGAACGGTGCGGGAATTTTTTACCAGTAAAAAGGGGAAGCTGCTGCTGGCGGCGGTAGCGCTGCTGGCGGGGACGATGCTGTTTTCCGCCCGTTCGGGAGGGCTGGCGACGCTGCCGGAGAAGGCGCTGTCGCTGGTGATATATCCTTTTCAGAAGCTGACGCAGGAAGTATCGGACTCCTTTACGGAATTTGCGGGTGTGTTTTTTGATGCCAGGGAGAACTATGAGGAAAACGAGAAGCTGCGGGACGAGGTGACGCGGCTGCGGGAGCAGCTGGTGCACTACCAGTCGCTCGAGAGCGAGAACGAGCGGTTGCGGGAGATGTTGGAAATCCGGCAGGAATCGCCGCAGCTGACGCTGCTGGATGCGTCGGTAATTGCCCGGTCGCCGTCCGATCGGTTTGCCGGGTGCACAATCGACAAGGGGAGCATGGACGGCGTGTCGCTGTATGACCCGGTGATGACAAAGGACGGGCTGGTGGGGTACATTGGACAGGTGAGCTCGGCTTCGTCGCGGGTCGTGACGCTGCTGTCGCCGGAGTGCAATGTCGGCGCTTCCAGCTCCGATACCGGCGACAGCGGAAATGTCACCGGGACGCTGGAATTGGCGCAGAAGGGGCTTGCGCGGATGGAACTGATCGCGAAAGATGCTGAGCTGGAAAAAGGGAGCCTCCTTATTACCAGCGGTCTTACGGGGAGTTTCCCTCAGGGCGTGCTGATCGGGACGGTAGAAGATATCCAGCTGGAGAATACGGGCGTCAGTAAATGGGCGTCGGTCCGTCCGGCGGCCGATATTGCCGGGACGACAGCGGTTTTTGTGGTCACGGATTTTCCCGGAAAAGGCGGTACGGACGATGAGGCCGGGACACCGGATATGGATACGGAATGGTCCGTTCCGGCGCTCGGCAGCGGGGAATGAGGTACAGTATGAAAGTGATCATGCATTAAATTCCGGTGACAGCGTGGTCGAGCCTGCGCCGCTGGAGAATATGATGGATATCTGCGGTATGAAGGATGAGCTGTACCATGGGTTATTCAGAGTTTATATTTAGGGGGCAACTGTAGTGTTTGTAGATTATCATGTACATACTGAATTCAGCGACGATTCGGTTTATCCCATGGAGGAAGTCGTAAAAGATGCGGTTCGGATGAAAATGGACGAAATTTGCTTTACGGATCACGTAGATTATGGTATCAAGGTTGATTGGGACAGCGGGGAGGAAATCCGCTACCGGAACGGTGAGCCATTTGCGAACGTGGACTATCCAAAATACTTTGCGAAAATCGGTGAGATGAAGGAAAAATACGGTAAGCAGATCGTGATCAAAACCGGGCTGGAATTTGGGATGCAGGTACATACGATTCCGCAGTATAACAAGCTGTTTAGCCGGTACCCGTTTGATTTTATTATTTTATCCGTCCATCAGGTAGAAGACCGGGAATTTTGGACGCAGGATTTTCAGCGGGGACGCACCCAACAGGAATATAACGAACGATATTACCTGGAAATGTTGGATTTGGTAAAGAAATATAAAGATTACAGTGTCCTTGGACATATGGATTTGATTGCGCGGTATGATTTGGCAGGGGCGTACCCATTTGAAAAGATCAAACCGCTGGCTGCGGAAATCCTGAAAACGGTGATCGCGGACGGAAAGGGTATCGAACTCAATACTTCTTATCATCGGTATGGGCTGCCGGATAGCAGTCCGTCCAGACCGCTGCTGGAATTGTATCGGGATCTTGGCGGCAAAATTATTACGCTTGGGAGCGATAGCCACAAACCGGAGCATTTGGGCGCGTATATGGAAGAAGCTAAGGATTTGCTCCGGGGGATAGGTTTTCAGTTTTTTTGTACCTATGATCGGATGCAGCCGGTATTTCACAGGTTGTAATTAGGATGTTTTTAACAGATCGATGGAGTTTAGCCCCTATAGGGGCAAACAGGAACCGGATACAATCTTACCGGAGCCCGGGAACTGTCATCTGTATGAAAAAATGGATTACCAAAAGACTGATATCGCCTAAAGGAGGGGAACGGATTGACCATACGCACAAGGAAGGTACTGAAATGGAGCCTGTGGATTCTCCTCTTGTTCATCCTCAGCGGAATACAATCATCGCCTCCTTTCCTTCTGATCGGCGGTGTGCGGCCGGTACTGGTTTTATCGGCGGCCATGTCGGTGGCGCTGCTGGAAAAAAACAGCGTTGCCGCCTGCGGGTATGGGATTCTGGCCGGGCTGATCTGGGACGTGTCGGCGCAGGTCAAACAGGATTTATTACATAAAGGAGACAAAAGTATATGCAGATAGTACTGCGGCGAGCCCATATGAACGATGCAGAGATGATCTGGAAAATGCAGCGGGAGTCCTTCGCAGGGCTGCTGGAAAAATACCAGGATTTTGAAACAAGCCCTGGGGCGGAACCGCTGGATAAGGTGAAAACGAGGCTGGCACAGCCGGAGACGTATTTTTATTTGATCTGTATGGAGGATACGCCGGTCGGCGCGATCCGGGTCGTCGATCCGAAAAAGGAAGGGCAGTATAAACGGATTTCGCCGCTGTTTGTGCTGCCGTCCTATTGGAACCGGGGAATTGCGCAAAAGGCCATGCTGCTGGCAGAAGAAATCCATGGCGCTGCGGGCTGGGCGCTGGATACGATTTTGCAGGAGCGGGGGAACTGCCACCTGTATGAAAAAATGGGATACCAGAAAACCGGGGAAACGCGGGTTATCCATGACAAAATGACGCTTGTCTTTTACCGGAAGGACTGATACCGTCTAAAGGAGGGGAACAGATTGACGATACGCACCAGAAAAGCGCTCAAATGGGGGCTTTGGATTATTCTTCTGTTTTCCCTGGGCGGGATACAATCATCGCCTTCTTTCCTTCTGATCGGCGGTGTGCGGCCGGTACTGGTTTTATCGGCGGCCATGTCGGTGGCGCTGCTGGAAAAAAACAGCGTTGCCGCCTGCGGGTATGGGATTCTGGCCGGGCTGATCTGGGACGTGTCGGCAGGGAAGCTGTTTGGATTTTATGCCCTTGCGGTGCTTTTTTGCTGCGTTGGGACGGCATGGCTGGCGGAGACGTGGCTGAGGCAGAACCCGCTGAATACGGTCTGGCTGGCGGCGGTTTCGGTGCTTGTCTGCGGGCTGTGGGAGGCGGAGTTTTACCTGTTTATCTGGGGATACGCCGATGGGATGGTCTGGGACGTGCTGTGGAGACTGTTTTTGCAAAGTATATATACCGGTGTGTTGAGCTTGCCGGTCTGCCTGCTGGTACGGTTTATCCGGGATAAGACGATGGGGATTGAAGCCAGTACCCTTCACAAAAAGAACGAAACCTAATCCGTATGAAGGGCAAATGGCTTTGTATTTGTTTATCCTCCATTTCGGACAGATCGTTATTCTATCATGCGCCGATCCGGCGCATACTATCACTCCACTCTTCTGGCAACACGGGAGGTGTATCAAATGCCGTTGTCTGCGCTGCATCCGCGTCCGTCCAAAGATCAAGATAAGGCACAAAGGAAAAGATTATGGGTGCTGTCCGGGATATCCCTGCTGACAGCTGCCGTATACCTGATCAACCTGATGACGATCCAAATTGTCAACGGGGAAACCTATTATGAGGAGACGGAGCGGACAACCGTCTCGATTATCCCCATCAGCGCCGCCCGCGGGGAAATCCTCGACCGAGACGGGGTGGCTCTGGCGGAAAACCGAACAGGACTAAACATTGTCTTTTATTACAGCTTTTTCCCGGAGGAAGGGATCAGCGAGCGGATTATGCGGTTGACGGATCTCTGCCTGAAGATGGGGGAGAGCTGGTACGATCCGCTGCCGGTCAATGAGGACGGGACGGCCTTCACCGAGGATTCCGAAAAGGAGGCGCAGGCACTCCGGGACGCCCTATCCCTGAGCGTGTACGCCACAGCGGAGGACTGTATGTATCATCTCTGCAAGAAATATGATATTGTATCGGACGATCCCCTGCTCCGCCGGCGGATTGCGGGCGCTTGCTATGGGATGATGGCGCGGCAGTTTTCCCTGGTCAACAATGTTTATACCTTTGCCGGGGACGTTTCCTTTGAAACCGCTTTGCAGGTTAAGGAGCTTTCCCAGCAGCTCCCCGGCGTCGATATCGCCGAGGAGGATATCCGCAGCTGGCCGGACGGGGAGACAGCGCCCCATCTTCTGGGGACAGTTGGGCTGATGTCGGCAGAGGAATGGACAGAATATAAGCGAAAAGGGTACCAGATGAACGATTACATCGGGAAATTTGGAATAGAACGGTATTGCGAATCAATCCTGCGGGGGGAGGATGGCCAGCGGACTGTCGAGCAAAGCGAAAACGGCGAGATATTGAGGGAGGAAGTGACCAAGGCTCCGCAATCCGGGAATTCGGTTGTTTTGACTCTGGATGCCGGGTTCCAGCAGCGGGTGCAGCAGATTTTGGCCGATTATATTGCTCAGCTTCGGCAGAATGGGGATCCGGAGGAGGGCGGAAACGTGAAAGCGGGCGCGGTTTCGGTATTGGACGCCAAGACTGGCGCGGTACTGGCGGCGGTGACTTATCCGTCTTATGATCTCAACGACTATTATACCGATTATGCCTCTCTTTTGGAAACAGAAAATACGCCGCTGATCAACCGGGCCTTTGACGGACTGTACCGGCCCGGCTCGACCTTTAAGACCGTGGTGGCGACGGCGGCCCTGGAAGAAGATGTCATTACCTCTGAAGATACGGTCCTCTGCAATAAGGTCTATACCTATTATGACGAGATCATCGAGAACAATACCTTCCACCCCACCTGCTTGGAACGACATGGGGAGCTGGCTGTGCGGGACGCGCTGACCAAATCCTGCAACATCTTTTTCTATGACGTCGGCCGCCGGACCGGCATCGACACGATCAACGAGTATGCAAACCTGCTGGGCCTTGGGACGGAAACAGGGCTGGAGCTGGGGAGCGCTGTCGGGACGCTGACCAGCCCGGAGCACACGAAGGAACTGGGTGGGGTATGGACCCAAGGCAATGTCGTACAAGCCTCCATCGGCCAGATGGATACGATGGTTTCCCCCCTGCAGCTTTCGATCCAGGCCATGACCATTGCAAACCGCGGCACCCGGTACAAGGCATACCTGCTGGGAGAGGTGCGCAGCTTTGACGGAGGTGAGCTGATCGAAAAGACCGAGCCGGAGGTGCTCTCGTCCTTTGATATGGACGCCGAGACCTTCGCGGCCGTAAAGGACGGCATGGTCGGAACAGGCCTGCGGCTTACAAACCCCGCTTACGCGCTGGACAACCTGGGGTATACGGTGGCGGTCAAGACCGGCACCCCGCAGGTGACGGCCGATACCACCAACTCCGCCGCTATCGCCTTTGCCCCGGCGGAGGACGCCGAGATCGCAATCGGGATTGTCCTTGAGGAAGGATACGGCGCCGCACGGATGATCCGGGATATTCTTCTGGCGTGGGAGGAAACGGTGCGGGTGTCATAAGGTTAGACAAATGGATTAAGGTTTTGAAAGATTGTTTCAGAAAAAATAACCAGAACAGGGGAGCAAGTTCGCCAAAATTTCAGGTCAGATTTTACAAACTGTGAAAAAATGCAAAATTCCTATGGTATTTTGTTCTGGAATGTGTTAATATATACTTAAAGAACTCCATTTATAGGCCGAATTATGCCCTTTTTTACGGGCAGGAGGGAGGAAAAGGCTGAAGGCAATGCTGTAGGCAGGGTCGTATTGGATCCGTTCCTTACCGTTTTGTTGGCAAGTCGGTGCCCGGTTGGTGATCTGCTTGTATGCCGGGGATTGGAAATAGTAGAAAGGAATGATCATGCATATGCCTGCCAAAAAGGCAAAGGTGCTTGCCGTAACGTCTGGGAAGGGCGGTGTCGGGAAGTCTACGATGACCGTTTCTCTAGGTATTGCCGCGGCGGCGTCCGGGAACCGGGTGCTGCTGATCGAGCTGGACGCGGGTTTGCGTGGTATGGATATCATGCTGGGGCTGAGCGGGATTGTATACGATCTGGGCGATTTGCTGGAAGGCCGGTGCAATATCAGCAGCGCGATTATTCCCTCCCCCAATGTTTCCGGGCTTTATGCAATTTTCGCGCCTGTCTCCTTGACAAGGCCGATTTTGATGCAGGATATGCAGCTGTTGATAGACGGGCTGCGGGCTTATTTCGATTTGATCATTTTGGACACACCGGCCGGACTTGGCAAGGGTGTGCGGTTTACTTGTGAATTTTCTGATCTGGCGCTGATTATTGTGACGCCGGATCCGGTTTGTATTCGGGACGGAAACCAGGTCGTGCGGGAGATGCTTTCCCGGGGCTTTACGTCCCACCGTCTGATTATCAATCGGGTCAGCCGGAAGTTTATCCGCCGTCAGGTCGTGCGGAACTTGGACGAAGTCATCGACGGCGTCGGTTCTCAGCTGATCGGCGTTGTGCCGGAGGATCCGGAAGTGACGATGTTTTCTTCCCACGGCAGGCTCCCTGATCCAAAAGGAGAGCTGCAGCAGGTCTGCCGGGCGATTATTGCGCGGATTGACGGGCAGTACCGGCCGCTTATCGTGCGGTAGGCCGGTTTTGTTGGGCTGAAAAAGGCACGTGTACTTACTAAGATGATATCGTATCTGCGGCAGCAGCCCGGATGCGTGACAGAATAGTATATAGAAAGGATTGGTCTCCATGAACATCGCATTAATCGCTCATGACTCGAAAAAAGAACTGATGGTACAGTTCTGCATTGCGTACTGTGGTATTTTGAGCCGACATAACCTGTGTTCGACCGGTACAACAGGCAAGCTGGTTGCGGAAGCGACCGGACTGAACATTAAACGTTTCCTGAGTGGATCTCAAGGCGGCGATCAGCAGATTGCTTCAATGATCGCGTGCAACGAGATTGACCTTCTCCTATTTTTCCGCGATCCCCTTACCAGCAAATCATTGGAACAAAATGAAATGAACCTGCTCAGACTCTGCGATGTCCACAATATCCCGATGGCAACGAATATGGCGACCGCCGAAGTGTTGATCCATGGACTTGAAAGAGGCGACCTCGATTGGCGCATTATTGTCAATCAGGGCTATTGATTCGTCTGCTTAAATATGGTAAAATCTACAAAGTAAGCTCCGTTTTGCCGGAATGAACGGATTTCGGTAAAATGTGCGCTTGCTTTGTTTGCTAAAGGGAAAGTTTTTTGTGAAACGCCTCCATATTGCGGCAAATTTCGCATAGGAAAATAGAGATAATAGGAGAGACGACTGAAAGAGGATCTTTTAGTCCCGTTTTCTGCCTTGCTGTCGGAGGGTACCCCCTGGGATACCGCCGGCAGAGAACAGAAAGGAATGTTTATCTACATGGCTTTAGAGATTAAATCGATCAAAGGCACGGCGGACGTTCTCCCGGCCGATAGCTATAAGTGGCAGTTTGTCGAGCGGCTTTTCCTCGACACCGCCAAGCTGTACGGCTTTGGGGAGATCCGGGTTCCGACCTTTGAGGACAAGCGGCTGTTTATCCGTTCGGTTGGGGACACAACCGACGTTGTCCAGAAGGAAATGTATACCTTTACCGACCAGGGCGGCAGAGATATGGCGCTGCGCCCGGAAGGCACCGCCGGCGTCAACCGCGCGGTCATCGAAAGCGGGCTGATCAACGGCGCGCTGCCGGTGAAGCTGTCCTACGCGATCTCCTGCTTTCGGGCCGAGAAGCCCCAGGCGGGACGGATGCGCGAGTTCCACCAGCTGGGCATGGAGCTGTTCGGCTCCGCTTCCCCGTCGGCGGATGCGGAGGTCATTTCCTTTGTAAACGACTTCTTCGGTATTTTGGGCATCCGGAACATCTCGCTGGAGATCAACTCGATCGGCTGCCCCACCTGCCGGAAGGAATACCACGCGGCGCTCAAATCCTACTTTGAGGGCAAGAAAGCGTGCCTGTGCGAGACTTGTCTGGGACGGCTGGAAAAGAACCCGCTGCGGATCCTGGACTGCAAGAACCCCGAGTGCCATGAGATTGCAAAGGATGCCCCCATTGTGCTGGATTACCTCTGCGATGACTGCCGTGCGCACTTTGAAGGGCTGAAAAAGCGGCTGGGCGCGATGAATATTGCCTATACCGTCAACCCCAGGATCGTCCGTGGGCTGGACTATTATGTCCGCACCGTCTTTGAATTTGTCTCAAACGATTTGGGCGCACAGAGCACTGTCTGCGGCGGCGGGCGGTACGACGGGCTGATCAAGAGCCTCGGCGGCCCGGACCAGTCGGGCATCGGCTACGCCATGGGCGTGGAGCGGCTGTTGATGGTCATGAAGGCGCAGGGCATCGAAATTCCTGCCCCCGCCCCCTGTGATTTGTATATCGGTTCGATCGGCGAGGACGCTTCGATTAAGGCGCTGCAGCTGGTCGGCGGGCTGCGGGCGGAAGGCTTCTCGGCGGAATGTGATATCGTCGGGCGCAGCGTCAAGGCGCAGATGAAGTATGCCGACAAGATCGGCGCCCGCTATTCGATGATCCTCGGTGACAATGAGCTGGCAGAAAACAAGGCTGCGATCAAGAATATGGAGACCGGCGAAACCAAAGAGCTCGTCCTGGACGATGATATACTGGCCCGCTTTTTCTATGATGAAGAGATCGACGATTTGAGCGACGCTTTCAGCGCGGAATTCTGATATTCCGCAGCAAAGGATTGTGTCCGTTATGACGTTGGTCATGTACAGTCAATTTCGTAGGGACAGATTTTCCTACCTATAGGTTTGCTGAATCAAGTGTATCAAAATGGATCCTGCAAAATAGCTGAATAAAAATTAAATCAATGGTTTTGCGCAGCAAAACCTACCATCATTCTTCATTATTCATTAAACTGAAATAAAGGGAGTCTTTACAGTGGCAGACTTAATGTCGGGTATGAAACGTACCCATTACTGCGGTGAGGTATCTACCGCGGATGTCGGCAAGGAAGTGGTTGTCGGCGGCTTTACGAATAAACAGCGCGATAAGGGCGAGCTGGTCTTTATCGACCTGCGGGACCGAACCGGCATCGTACAGCTGATTTTCGACGATACGACCGACCGCGCTGTGATCGCCAAGGCCAAGGAGGCCAGAAGCGAATTTGTCCTGATGGCCAGAGGTACCGTCCGGCTGCGGGAAGCGCCCAACCCGGATATTCCCACCGGCGACGTCGAAATCTATGTCACCGAGCTGCGGATCCTTTCCCGTGCCCAGACCCCGCCTTTCCATATCACCGACGAGACGGATACCAACGAGGAACTGCGGCTGCGCTACCGTTATCTCGACCTGCGCCGGAGACAGCTCCAGCAGAACATTATCAAGCGCGCGAAGATCACCAGCGTTGCCCACGAGTTCTTTGCCAAAGAGGGCTTTATCGAGATCGATACGCCGATGATGATCAAATCGACTCCGGAAGGCGCGCGCGACTATGTTGTTCCTTCCCGTGTACATAAGGGCAGCTTTTATGCCCTGCCCCAGTCTCCCCAGATGTACAAGCAGCTGCTGATGATCGCGGGCTTTGATAAGTATGTCCAGTTTGCCCGCTGCTTCCGGGACGAGGATTTGCGTGCCGACCGCCAGCCGGAGTTCACCCAGATCGACCTGGAGATGTCCTTCGTCGATATGGAGGATATCCTGGGGTTGGGCGAGCGGTTTGTCTCGTATCTGATGAAAAACGCGATGGGTGTCGATATCCCGACGCCGCTCCCCCGGCTGACCTACCAGGAGGCCATGGAGCGGTTCGGCTCGGACAAGCCCGATATCCGCTACGGCATGGAGATTACCGATCTTTCCGACCTTGTGAAGGACTCCGGCTTCGGTGTGTTCACCGGTGCGATTGCGACCGGCGGCTCAGTGCGCGGCATCACCGTCAAGGGCGGCGCGAAGGTCTATTCCCGCAAGGAAATCGATAAGCTGACCGAACAGGCAAAGGGCATCGGCGCAAAGGGTCTTGCCTTTGTCCGCTGGGTCGATGAAAAGCTCAGCTGCTCGTTTGCTAAGTTCTTCTCGGAAGAGGAGCTCTCCGCGATTCTTGCGCGGCTCGGCTGCGAGAAGGGCGACGTGGCGCTGATCGTTGCGGACAAGAACAGCGTAACCCTGCCGGTACTGGGCGCCCTGCGCACCACCTGTGCCAAACGGATGGATATCATCCCCGAAGGCTGGGCGTTTACCTGGATCGTCGAGTTCCCGTTCTTTGAAAAGGATGAGGAGACGGGCGAGTGGGTCGCGATGCACCATCCCTTCACGATGCCTTTGGACGAGTGCCTGCCTTATCTGGACACCGAGCCGGAGAAGGTAAGGGCAAAGTGCTATGACCTGGTCCTGAACGGCGTAGAGCTGTCTTCCGGCTCGATGCGTATCACCGATTCCGAACTGCAGGAGCATATGTTCCGTTCCCTCGGCCTGACAGATGAGGAGATCGAAGCAAAGTTTGGCTTCTTGGTCGACGCCTATCACTATGGCGCACCGCCCCATGGCGGCATGGGTATCGGCCTGGACCGGCTTACAATGCTGCTGTGCGGCGCAGACTCCCTGCGTGATGTCACCGCCTTCCCGAAGGTCCAGTCGGCTTCTGAATTGATGAGCGGCTGCCCGGCTCCGATTGATGCCGAACAGCTGAAAGAACTGGGGATCGATCTGGTCCCGGACGAGAAATAATTGAGAAACCGTCGTCTTCCGTCGAAAAACGCGCGGAAAAGACGGCAATAAAATCCTGAATATCGCCGAAAGCGGCATAAATCGACAAAATCGTCGGTTTATGCCGCTTTCGTGCGTTTATGGGCTTTGTCGAATCAGAAAGAGTTTTCAGCGGAAACAAAATAAAAGGAAATTCCCTGTAACCGCTTGTAAAGACAGGCCGGATAAAGCAAAAACAAAGTAAGAAAAGGAGCGTGGCAATATGCTAAACGTCAAAAGAAAAACAGCAAGAGGATATAGGGGCACTTTACCGGAACGGTACGGCGGGAGCCTGCTTTTCCGGGCACGGTACCTTGAAAGCAAATGGGTGCGGTTTGTTTTTAAAACCCTGGTGATGAGCGTCGCGGTCATGCTGATGATGGCGGCTGTTGCGGGAAGGGTCGAACAGTGGCAGCAGGATTACCGCCAGCAAAACCTTTCCCGCATCGAGACGGAGCTGGCCCTTTGCAGCGGGCAGCAGACGGCTGCGGAGCTTGCGGGGAACCTCGTCGGGCAGGCGGATGCGCTGGAAAGGGCGATTTCGCTGCTGCAGCAAAAAGAGGAGCTTTTATCAGCAGTCGGCACACCGGTGCAGTCAGAGGAAAGCGCGGGGCCGTACCTGCCGGAGCTTGTGCAGAAAACGGCGGATTTAAAGCGGCTGCAAGGCGCGATCACAGATACATATGCCGCGGCGGAGTCAGCCTACGGACAGGGCGAGACGCTGGAAGCGCTGCGGATGTTTGAGACGGTGAACGGCTACGCGGACGCGGAGCGCTGGAAGGAGCTGTGCTGCGTCCGTATCCATCGAGAGATCACCCGCTATTTCGAACAGGATAAGCTTCTCACCGCCTGGGTGCAGCAGATGCTTTTTTTGCAGCTGACCCGCCCGCAGAAGGCAGAGACAATTCCCCCCTCTTTTGGCGCGCTGCGGGGGATATGGATTTGCCGGGATGACCAGCAGATCCATGTTCAGCAGCTTGCGACCGAGAGCGGTGACGGACGAGCCGGAACTGCGCCCGAAGGCGTTCCGCCGATCCGCTGCCTGATGGCGGAAGGGGATGGGCTGTACGGCTGCAGGGCAGATGAGATGCTCGCTCCCGTTTCGGAAGAAAACTTTACCGAGACGATCTGCACAGGCGGCATCCTGCGGGCGGAAAAGGCTGCGGAAAATCAAGATCCTGCCGCGGCAGTGCTGGTCGTGAAAGCACAGGACGGCAGGAGTGAGGATGGGATTGACCGGTTGGAGGTGATTTCGGAAAATATTATCATGATAAAGGAAGGGGAGTGGAAAGGAACCTATTATCGGGTTTTGGAAAACTAAATCGATTGGATATAAACCGTCTCGTCGGCCAGGAGCTTTGCTTCTTCCGGGTCGTGGGTGATTAAAATAATCGCCTTTTCCCGTTTCAGTTCCCGGAAGATGTCCATGACGCCGGCCCGGGTTTCGATATCCAGCCCTTTGAAAGGCTCGTCGAGCACATACAGGCTTCCTCCGTAACAGAGGGCGCGGGCAATGGCTACCCGGCGCTGCATACCGCCGCTGAGGGAATCAGGGAAAAGGCCTTGTGCCTTCTCCAGCCCCAGCCTTTTCAGCCAGTATTTCCCGTCCCCGCCCGCTGTTCCGGCGGCCTCGGCGTTCTCCAGCGCCGTAAGCCTGGGAAAAAGCCGATTTTCCTGAAAGACGACCGATGGGGTATGCGCCGTAAGGCCGGTGATACGGCCGCTGTCCGGGGAGGTGAGGCCCAGCAGGATACGCATGAGGGTGGTTTTCCCGGCACCCGAGCTGCCCATGATGGCCGTCAAACCGGGATTAGGGAAAGAGGCGGAAAAGTTTTGCAGGACTTTTTTCTCACCAAAGGATTTGCAGATATCCGTCATTACGATTGGTTCACGCATCTTCTTCCTCCTGGGGCGCCTCATTGCCCATTTCTTTTAGGCTGCGCTGCATCAGCCAGAGGATCCCGTTTTCTACAATCATCGAAAGGAGGACGATCACCAGCGTCCAGCAGAAAATATCTGTCGTTTCGAGATACACCTTCGAATCGTAAAGCCTTGAGCCGATCCCAAGCTTCGGTCTGGCGAAGACCTCTCCGGCGATCCCCGCTTTCCATCCAAACCCAATCGAGGTGGAAAACGCGGTGATCAGTTGGGGCCGGATAGAGGGCAGGTAGATATACCGGAGCTTGCGCACCGGCGAGAGCTTAAACACATATCCCACCTCGAGCAGCTGCACATCCGCGTCCTCGATCCCCTGCCGCACCGATTCGGTGAAGATGGGAAAAACGACCAGGAAGCAGATAAAAATCGAGAGGTTATAGGATTTGATCCATACCAGCGCCAGGATGACCAGGGAGGTCACCGGCGTCGCCTTCACGACCGAAAGGAGAGGAGAAAGAAGGGCGCGCGCTGCCGGGAAAAAGGCGGAAAGGACGCCGGCGAGAATCCCGCAGGCCGCGCCTAAAAGGTATCCTTTTGCAATCCGCATCAGCGATACGCCGATATTATGCCAGAAAGGGTATGTAAACATCAGTTCCAATAGTCTGCGCAGGACATAGAGGGGGGAGACAAGCAAAAGGCTGCTGTTTAACGCCCGCGCCGCAATCTCCCATACGCCCAGCCAGAAGACAACCGAAAGGAGGATCGCGATTTTCGTTCCCTTTTTCCCTTGATGGACAACAAAAGCCACACCGTCCCCCGCTTTTTTGCGGCGGGGGGCAGTGCGGCCGGAATTTTTATCGATGTGCGCTTTCAGATCAAATTTACCGTGCAAAATAAAAATCATCCTCGGGCAGTGCGCCGCCTACAGCAGCGGGCGCATAGTCAAATATGATGGACAGGAAGTTTTCAGAGCTTGTTTTCATCTCTGCGCCTTCCATGAAGGTGATGTTGCAGTTGGGGATCGCCTTTGTCGCAACGGCAGCCGGGAAGAGGTCGAAATGCTCCGACATCGCACCGGCATCTTCGGGGTTCTCGTTGACAAAGGCAGTGGAAGCAGCATACTCGGTGAGGAAGGTGTCAACTGCTTCGGGGTTAGCGTTCATATATTCGTTGCGGCCGATGATCGCGCCCATAACCAGCTGGTTCCCGTCGGTGACCTTCTCCCATTCCTCGGTCAGGTCCAGCGCGATGGAAATCCCTTCGTTTTGCATCACGACCGTCGTTACAAAGGGCTGGGGCAGGATAGCGACCGCGTTTTCGGAAGAAGCGAGCGCGGCGGCGGCTTCGGAATGTTCGGAATAGTAGGTGATATTCACGTCGTTTACGGGGTCGATATCATTGGCGGAGAGGATGTAGTCGGTGACGTACTGGGCGGTTGTGCCCTCGCCAGAGGAGATGATATCCATCCCGCGGAGGTCTTCTACCGTGCTGACGGTGACGTCGCCCTTCTGCATCAGGTAGAGGACACCGAGGGTGTTGATGGCGATCAGCGAAACGCCGCCGGATGTCTTATTGTACAGGGTGGATGCGAGGTTGGTGGGGGCGGCGGCCAGGTCAAACTCACCGCTGCCGATGCCGCTGACTACCTCTTCGGCGGCAGCGACGATGGTAACGTTATAATCGACGGCGGTTTCGCCCTTTTCCGCCTTGTCCATCAGCTGCAGAGCACCGAGTCCTGTCGGGCCTTTCATAAACGCGATGTTCATCGACGCGGTTACCGGATCGGCGGCTTCTTCGGAGGAAGCTTCTTCAGAAGATTCTTCAGAAGATTCTTCCGAGGACGCTTCGCTGCTCTCCTGGGAGCTTTCAGCAGAGGAGGTTTCGCTGCTGGGCTCTGCGGAGGCTTCGGAAGAAGAGGAGGCGGTGCCATTTTGGCAGGAGGCAAACATGGTGAGCATCATGGCGGAGATCAGCGCCATTGAAACGAACTTTTTCATATCGTTTTTTCCTTTCGTTGTCCTTTATTTCATTCGTTTGTGTTTATATTGTCATATACTGCCGGCAGGCAGGTGTATGATCCATTTTTTGCGCGATACCTTTTGGATAACCCCGCTTTCGGTCAGCGCGTCGGCCGCCCGGTAAAGGGAAGCCCGCCCCATGCCCAGGAGCATCGCCAGTTGGGACATCGAACCGACGTCAACCGTCAGTACGTCCTGCCCGGAAACCTCTTCCGTGCGGCACTGGTGCCGGATCCAGCAGAGGAGCTTTTGCTCTGCGGTGTTTGCGCTGAACAGGTCGATCTTCCAGTTTAAAAAGCGGATGCGGCCGGTGAGGAAGGAAAGATAATTCCGGTTAACGGTAAATTCCTCCGTAAAAAGCTCCCGAAGCTCTGCTTCCGTCAGCAGCAGCAGCGTGCTGTCCTCCTCGGCATAGATATCGGTGACATGGGTCTTTTGCGGGGTAAACACCGTGGAAACACCGAAAAGGGCGCCGGGTTCCAGATGGTTCAAAGGGGTACCGCTGCCGTTTTCCACCAGCAGCCTGCCCTTTAACAGGATGCCTAATTTCCCGCGGTAGCCTAGGACCGGCTTTCCGCGGGGAACCTCTGCAACGCTTCCTCTGTGCCGGGTCAGTTCCTCTGTCCGGCTGGGGGCAAGATCCTGAAACAGCGGACAGCCGCATATGATTTTCTGCTGTGCCGGGGAGATCGTAAAAGAGGGAGAGCCGGCTGTGGAGGAAGTAGGTTTCATAAGGCACCTTCTGTCGATTGTTGTCCAAAAATGTATCATTTGACACAAATTCTACCACACTCCGCCCATTTTGTCAATGGGAACGGAGCACTTTTTAGGACCCATACAAAAATCGCCAGCCGGCGACGGGAGACAGGAGGGGAAAAAATAAAGGCGCACCGGTTGGTACGCCTTCAGCGGATTTTATGACGTATAATCTTCGATTGCCCGGCGGACCGCGCTTTCATCCGCCAGGCGGATGCCGCTTTGCAGCAGCTGCCGGTCATATTCGGACAGCTGCGTTACCGGAACTTTCAGCGCCCTTTGTACCTTGCCGTTATAATAAACCGCCAGGAAGCTGCCGTCTATACCGAGCATATATCCGGTGTCGTTTTCACCTTCTGTTTCACAGAGGGAGGCCGGGGTAGAAGGGACTGCCTCACCGTAATTGCCGCCGTATCCATGGGGATACCCGTACCAGATCACGACGGTGGCGGCAATCAGTAGGACAAAAAAGGTCAGCAGCATGACGGTGATAACCGGATGGCGCATTTTCGGCTTGGTGTTTTTCTCTGTATCCGTGAGGGCGGGCGGATGGAAGGCTGCGCTGTCGTCGGGGACGGCCGCCAACCGGCGGTTCAGCCCTTGGATGATCCGATCGGCTTCGTCCTGCTGTTGGGGCCTTTCCAGCATCCGCAGCAGCGCGTCCGTTTCCCGGTCAAATTGTTCGTCCTTTTCGTTTTTCCATGCGGCGCAGGCGCGGATGCTTTCTCGTAACGAGGACAGATCCGGGTCAGACGGATTGGATGGGCTGTTGTTCAGGGCATCGGCGGACGTTTTCATGTTCGATCACTCCTTTTGATTTTCCGTTTTGCTTTTCACGAGATCCTTTGACAGATTTATTTTGGGCTTCTTTTTTGACTTTATGCCGGTAAACCGCAGTCTTTTAGAAAAAATCCAAAACTCATTCAATTTTCAGTTACGAATCGTTTTCATTTAGGGGTACCCAAATGCCGGTTATTGTGTTATAATAAAATCTGTATATACGAAGAAAAGATGCTTTTGGGCAATGCCGCTCAGGGAAATGCGGCACGTATTACAGTAGAACAAAAATAGGCGCGCAGCTTTCGGTTCGGAAAGGAAGAAGCGGCACGGGAAAGCGGGGCACTACAGAAGGATGTGCCGGCATAAAGGAGGCCATTCCATTGGCAAGGAAAAGCAAAAAGAGGAACAAAACGGTAAGGGGCGCTTCGATCGGCGTACGCTGTGTCGGACGGGGCGTCGGGGTCGTACTAAAGACGCTGGCAACGCTCATTTTAATTGGTGTGATTACCGGGTGTATCGTGATTACGGCAATGATGGTCTATGTCATGAATTTTATGGATCAGGACGAGTCGATCAGCTTGGATGACATCAGTTTGAGCTTCACAACGATGTTTTATGCGCAGAATGATGAAGGCGCCTGGGAGGAGATCTACCGGATGGCGGGAGATCAAAACCGTATAGAGGTCTCGCTGGACGACATCCCGAAATATGTCCAGGACGCTTTTATCGCTACGGAGGATAAACGGTTCCGGGATCATGAGGGTGTAGACTGGCTCAGTACCGCGAAGGTTACGATCAATTCTTTGTTGGCGGGTAACCTAAACCAAGGCGGCGGGTCGACCATTACGCAGCAACTGATCAAAAATACGACGGGCGATGATGTCGTTGCGCCTGTGCGTAAATTGCGGGAAATTTTCCGTGCGCTTCAGTTAGAGCGGGATTACACTAAGGATGAAATTTTGGAAGCTTACCTGAATATAATTTTTCTCGGAGGACGCACGTATGGTGTTGAAGCGGCTTCTCAGCAATATTTTGGCTGCCATGTTTCTGAACTGACGGTACCTCAGGCTGCGTCCTTGGCTGCTATGACGAAATCTCCGAATAACCAGCGTCCAGATTTATATCCGGAGAGCAATATGGTTCGGCGCAATAATTATGTTCTATTGGAAATGTACGAGCAAGGCTATATTACCGAAGCAGAATATGAGGAATACCGGTCGACTCCAGTGGTAACAGTCGGGCAAACCTATGAGGAATATCAAGAGGTCGTGGACTTTATGCTGGAGGATGATCCAGAAAATATGCTGGACCCCTATATTACGGAAGAACAGCACGCAGAGCTTCTGGCAAACCAGATTATTGTGTATGACGAATTTGCGGACGATGATGGCAGCGCCGCTACGGCCAGTGGAGTAACCTCTTATTATATTGATTCAGTTATTCGGGACGTTATTGCAGATTTGATGGAACAGAATAACTGGACTTATGAATATACCAATAACCAGTTGCAAACTGGCGGGTATCGGATTTATACCTGCTTGGATCAGAGTATGCAGACCTATTTGGAAGCAAAATTCTGTGATTGGACAACCTTCTCTGCGAATCAGCTTAGCCCCAACGAAAACGGGGAAATCCCTGAGGCGGCGATGGTTATCATGGACTATGAGGGCCATGTCCTGGCGCAGGTCGGCGGCAAGGGAGAAAAAACCAACACTCTTTCATTTAACCGTGCGACGATGGCGACCCGTTCTCCCGGTTCGGCAATAAAGCCCCTGGCCTCTTATGGGCAGGCGTTGGAATACGATATGATTAATTGGTCAACAATGCTCAACGACTCTGCGGTCACAAAGGACGAGAATGGGAAGGATTGGCCAAGCAACTATGAACAGGATTACCGTGGGAATATGCCGGTCGTTGAGGCAATCCGCATCTCCCGTAATACGATTCCCGTGAAGATTTTGCAGCAGCTGACGCCGGAACGGAGCCTGGAGTTTTTGCAGAATAAGCTGGGCTTTACGACCCTGGATGACCGAGACTGCGCTTTGGCGCCGCTCGGGGTTGGCTCCTTAACCTATGGCGTGAACCTGGATGAGCTGACGGCAGCGTATGCGCCCTTTGGAAATGGCGGCTATTATTACCGCCCGATCGTTTACGAACGGATAGAAGATACGGCCGGCAACCTGATTCGGGACAACACGCCCCAGAAGTCGAGAGCCTTTTCGGAAGACACGGCTTATGTGATGAACCGCTTGCTGAAGGTGGTCTGCGACAGCGGTACCGGCCGCCAGGCAAATATCGGCGCGATGCCGGTCGTCGGTAAGACCGGTACGACAACCGACTATTACGATATGTCGTTTGTCGGGCTGAGCCCGTACTATGTTGCGGGGGTCTGGACGGGCTACGATACCCAGGCCGCGCTGCCGGATAAGCAGATGTATGACTGCGATACGATTTGGTCAAATGTCATGAAGGATTTGCATGAGGGCTTAGAGGTAATCGACTTTACGCCCAGCGACAATGTGATCCAGGCCAAATACTGCACTACGACCGGCTTATTGGCTTCCAGCGGCTGCTCGGCTGCTACCGGTTATTTTAAGGCCAACGCGCTTCCGGATTATTGTGACGGACATTTTTCATTTGAAGAGTCCGAGGAAGGCGAACGCGAAAGCGGAGGAGAAAACGGCAGCTTCTCGATTGCGGGAGGCGGCGCTTCGCCGGATGAAGCGGTTCCGGCCGACTGATTGCACGAATATAATGGAGCGGCTTTTGGATTCCATAGCGGTACCCCAAGCCGCCCTTTTGCTGTACAAATCATTTTTGGAGAGAGAATATGGGCAAAAGGAAAATTGCGGGGGATATCCCGCTGTATAAAAATGAGTGCTATGAAAGCGTGATTGAAGACGTGACGCTGGACGGGAACGGAGTCTGCCGGGTAGACGGCTATACGATGTTCGTGCCAATGACAGCGGTCAGGGACCGTATCCGTCTGAAAGCGGTCAAGCTGCAGAAAAATTACGGTTACGGTATTGTCGAACAGGTCCTTACGCCGGCGTCTACCCGGATAAAACCCGATTGCCCGGTGTATAAACAGTGCGGCGGTTGTTCCTTCCGGCATATCTCCTACGAGGAGGAGCTGCGCCTCAAACAGAAAACCGTACAGGATGCCTTTGTCCGCTTAGGCGGGTTTGCCGTGACGGAAAATGCGGAAGAGGACGGAGTGCTTATGGAGCCAATCCTCGGATGTAATACGGAGGGACTGACCCCGAACCATTATCGAAATAAAGCGCAGTATCCTTTGGGGGTCGGCAGGGATGGGAAAGCGTGTGCCGGATTTTACGCAAAACGTTCCCACCGGCTTGTGGCGGGGAACTTCTGCCCGATCCAGGACGAAAGCTTTGCCCCCATTATGAAGACAGTGGTGAGCTGTATAGACCGTTTCCGGATTCCTGTCTATTCGGAGGAAACGCATACCGGTGTTCTGCGGCACCTGTTTTTACGAAAGGGACGCGGAACAGGGGAAGTGATGGTATGCTTAGTTGCGGCTACAGAAAAGCTGCCGCGAAAAGCGGAGATCGTGCAGACGCTGACTGCGGCCCATCCGGAAATCGTGAGTATCATGCTGAATATAAATCCGGATGTGACCAACGTCATTATTGGAAAAAGGACGGTATGCCTGTTTGGAAAACCGTATGTTGAGGATGAGCTGCTGGGCGTGCGCTTTCAGATTGCCCCGGAGGCCTTTTACCAGGTCAATGCAGAACAGGCGGCGCGGCTGTATTCTCTGGGGTTTGACTATGCCGGTTTCCAGGGAAATGAAACGCTTTTAGACCTCTATTGCGGTATCGGTTCGATTGGGCTGACAGCATTTAACAGGGTCGGCAGGCTGATTGGCGTTGAAGTAGTTCCGCAGGCAATCGAGAGCGCAAAAAGGAATGCGTCTCTGAGCGGTATTTCGGAAAAAGATGCGCAGTTTTTCTGTGCGGATGCGGCAGAGGCCGCACGCCGCTTGGCGGAAAACGGACTTCGGCCGGATGTGGTTATTGTCGACCCGCCGCGAAAGGGATGCGATCCGTCTGTCCTGGACAGTATCCGGGATATGGGGCCGGAAAAGGTCGTGATGATCTCCTGCAACCCTGCGACCGCCGCGAGAGATGCGAAAATCCTCTGCGATGGGGAACATGGATATCGGTTGGTAAAGTTCCGGGCGGTGGATATGTTCCCGAGAACGGGGCATGTGGAAACGGTGTGTTCCTTAGTTCTGAGAAAACCGGTTACACATATCAAC